>JANOEF010000044.1:0-21128 GCA_031413075.1 Acidobacteriota bacterium
CCTGCCGCGACGGTTAAAAATTACGAAATCGGGCAGGATGTGATTGACGATTTTGGGCGCATGTTTCCGCGTTCCGCCCATCTTTTTCAACCGACCAGAACCGGACACGCCCGAATTGATTTGCATCGCGCCAATCAGGAGCAGCTTTTGTCAGTCGGGGTCAAAGTTGAAAATATTTCGATTGCTCCGCTGTGCACCATGGAGCGGACAGATTTGTTCTTTTCGTATCGGGTCGAAAAACGACAATTCGGCAAAACGGGCAGATTACTCTCGGTAATTGGCAAAGGTTAGAATTTACAAAACTTTGGCGGTTAAAAAAATCTCCTTCTTTTGCGGCGGATAGCAGAGTTCGTTGGTGCAGGCTTGATAGCTGACCAAAGCACGGATTCTGACGGTTTTGAGTTTCGGGGCTTGAGGAACCGTAAAACTAAATTTGATGACGGTTTTTCCGTCGTAAACATTGATTGCTTCTTCAGAAAAATCAAATTTAATATCTTTGCCTTTGGGATAGCGGAATTTGATGTTTTTGACTTCCCGGCTACTTAATCCAACCTTGGTCGGAATCATATATTCGCTGGTCGGTTTGCTGGAATTTATGTGAAGCTCGGCCGGAATTGACAACACCAGCGACCCCTTGCCGGTTGTTCCGCGTTTGACCGAACTCTTTTGGATTGAGCCGGTGACGGAGATGGTTTGAGCATTGGCAGAAAGCGCGCCAGCGGTTCCAACCACTAAAAAGAAAAATAATTTAACTGCATTTTTTTTCATAATTTCTACTGTAAAGCAAAACTTTTTAACATCAGATCTATTCCCTCCGAATATTTTTCCTGATACTCAGGCAATAAAAAGATTTCGAGTTCAAACGATTTATTCAGATGATTGTCGGGTAAAACTTTGCAAAATGTTTTGATGGTGACACCGTCTTCGATTTTATCAGATTCAAAAGTTTCCGTCTCTTCTTTAATAATGCCGTCCCGGACTCTGACGACTGCCCAGCATTGATTAAATTTTTCCGCTTCGTCTTCGGCAAAATCTTTTGAGTAACATTCAAAGTCAAACTCGCTCGCAGCTTTCACCGGAATGATGAATTGTTCGGGTTTAATGATCGTAAAGTGTTCGTTGGTAAAGGTTTCTTGCTCGTAAGCTAGTTTGGCCGCATTCTTGATTTTAGTCGAAGCATATGCCATCAAGGCCACTAAAATGACGCCGATAATTAAAATTTCCATAAAGTCTGTATATTTTAGAGCTTTTCTGATTTTGGAAGTCGTTTATTTAATTCAGATAAGATTTTCTGCCCCCGCTTTTTCAAAAACTCTTTATAGTCATCCTGTAAAATTCCAAAATCCTCAACATCATCGATTAAATGTGTTTTTAAGATTTCATCCAATTTTTTATTTTTTCTTCTAAGTTGGGGGACATACTTACTTGGAGCTTTTTTACCAATACTAACATTTTTTTGACCTTCAATAATTGTTATGTTCAAAACTGAATTTGCCAAATATTCCCCCCAACCTTTTTCAACAAGAAATGCTTTAGGGAAAAAATGATGATAATTCTTACTATTAATGCGTCTTAACGCAGCATTTTCAATATCAACTCTATTTCCTGTCTCAAATGACTTTGGCTCAAATTGTGCTAATAAACACAAAATTGCTTTTGAAAAAGCATCACTAGTTTTGAAGGTTTTTTCTGATAGTAATTCGACTGTTAATTTGATTTCTTCCCCGCGATAATCAGGAAATTCGTCCTTTAAGATTTTATCCATTCTTCTTAAATCAGTTTCAATTTTTGTCTCTGCTCCAGAAGTAAAACGATTATTCACAGCTACCCAGAAAACATATTGTTCAAGTAATTTTCGTTGAATTTCAGAAGGTCTTTGAAATTTATTCCTAATAAAAAAGTAACTAAATGCAATGATGATTGCATCATAAGGAAGAAAATGCGAAGTTTTTATTTGTAAATCATCACGTAAAAAATCAATCGCACTGAAAATTCCTTTTTTAATTGTTTTCCAAGAATCAATAAAATCTTTTTTCTTAATTCTCAAAATATCGGGACGCTTTATTTTTCCACTATGATTTGCAGCAACGGATTGCAAAATAATCATTGGCGAAATTGTCTCGTATTTTACGTCACTTAAACCTTTTTCAGATTCTGTTCCCTCAATAAACTCTTTTACTTTTTCTGCAAGGTCGAATTTTTGATCTTCATCAAAAGTTCGCGCCACCATTATCTCAAATAAAGTCAATGGTTTGCCACTTGTATTTATACGTGTGAAGACCTCACAAGCAATCTCAAGGGGGTAATCATTTAATGAGATTACAGGGAAATTATAGGAAGACAGTTTTTCCTTATAACGCCAAATTTCGTTTATTTTGTCAGAATAGTTTGCTTGGAGTTGGTCAACTTGGCTATTAAGTAATTCAAAAACGGAGATTTTTTTTGTATGCTCGCTAACTTCTGTTACAACAACTTCATCATCAGAATCAAAAGATTTATCTAAATCTATGTAAATATCTTTATAATCAATTTCTTTTCCATCTCGTGTTAGACGACAACCTTTGCGTACAGCATAAAGTGAAGTTATTCTTTGTTGTCCGTCTAAAACATAAAAAGCCTTATCCCCTTTGGGGGTTTTAGGTAAATTTATATTGCCAATATCTCTTATTGTTTTTAATTCTTCGTCAGTTTTCCAAAAAATGAAAGTCCCAATCGGAAATCCCTTAATGATACTATCTAACAGCTTTGCAGTTTGCTCTTTTTCCCAAACAAAATCTCTTTGGAATTGGGGAATCTTAACTAAGCCTGTGTCAATATCGTAAAATAATTGTGAATAGTTTTTAGTTTGATTTTCGGGTGATAACATAGTTTTGTAATTTCCTTTTTCATATTTCACTTTCTTATTTGCACCAAATTTGGCGAAGTTTTGGCGGCCAACTGACCGCAGGCGGCATAGATGTCCCGCCCACGCGGACGACGAATGTAGGAATCAACTTCATGTTCGGCCAAAACGGCTTGAAACCTCTCAATTTTCTCCCAATTTGAGGGCTGATATTCCAGTCCTTCGGCCGGATTGTGCGGAATCAAGTTTACCTTTACTCGTCGTAAATCGTATTTTTGCAGTAGCTGAGCTAATTGCTCCGCCTGTTCCGCCGAGTCATTAACATCGCCGAGCAAGACGTATTCAAAAGTAAATCTTTCGCCGCGCCGCAAAGATTTTTCAAACGCTTGGGCGGCTGTCAAAAGTTCGTCCAGATTCCAACGCTTATTGATCGGCATCAATCTATCGCGCAATGTGTCATTTGGCGCCGAGAGCGAAATTGCCAGATGCGGGCGATTTTCGAGTTCGGCCAATTCGTAAATTTTCGGCACAATTCCGGCGGTCGAAACCGTGACCCGATTCGGAACGATAAAAAGTCCGTCTTTTTCGGACATAATGTGCAGAGCTTTGATCAGATTTTCAAAATTCAGAAATGGTTCGCCCGCGCCCATCGCCACCAAATTTGTGCCGTGCGGCGTCTCACCCGCAATCCCATAGACATCATTCAAAACAACGATTATCTGTTCAACAATTTCGCCGGCGGTCAAATTTCTGAGCAGTCCGAGTTTGGCTGTCAAACAAAAATCGCATTTCAGCGGACAGCCAGATTGCGATGAAAAACAAATCGTGTCGCGTGACTCGCTGGGGATAAAAACGGCTTCGACCGGAAAATTATCGTGTGTTTTCATCAAAAAACGGCGCGTCCCGTCTTCGGAAACATATCGCGATTCGACCGTCAGGGTTGAGGTGTGGGCCATTGCCCCGAGCTTTTCCCGAAAACTTTTCGGCAAATCAGTGATGTCGTCAAATTCGCGGATGCGCCTTGCATGAAGTGCCGAAAAAATTTGTTTGGCACGATATTTTGGCTCGCCGTGAGAGGTCACAAACTCGGCCAGTTCCGCTTTAGTTAATCCTTGCAGATGATTTTTTTCGTCCATCAAGTTTATTTTAACGGAATTTGCCCACAAAAACATCTCGTCTATTGTTTTAATTGGCGGGAATTTCTACAATAAACATTCGCAAAAGTATGAAGAAGCTCAAGATTTCAGGTTGTTTATTAGCGTTACTGGTGTTTGCCATTGTGATTGCCGCAGTCATTTGGTTTGCTTATAAATTGACTACCTCCACCATCGAAGATCAACCGACTGACGAACCTCCAACCGTCACTAAGCCTGCCCCGCCGGTCGAAACCGAATCGAGCCTCAATAAATACTTACCGCTGGGCAATCCGTCGAATGCTGTTTTCAGCCAATCCAGCCCCAACAATTATTTAATGCAAGCCGAGTATTTCTCGCTTTCATACAATCGTGACAAAGGGATTCCAAATTGGGTGATGTGGCGATTGACCAAAAATTCATTTGGCGAGGCCGAGCGGCAGAACGACTTTCGACCTGATCGGCGTTTGCCCGAGGGGTGGACACAGGTTTTGCCATCTGATTATAGCGGAAGCGGTTATGATCGCGGACATCTTTGTCCGAGCGCAGATCGGTCAAGTTCCGAAGGGGCTAACAGCACGACTTTTTTGATGACCAATATGGCTCCGCAAAGACACGAGATGAACGCCGGCCCCTGGGAAAAACTCGAAAGCTATTCGCGTAGTATGGCCCGGCGCAATGTAACGCTTTACATCATGGCCGGACCGTATGGCGAGAAAGGTAAGATCAAAAACAAAGTGACGATTCCGACTAACTTTTGGAAAATAATTGTGGCTGTCCCGAATGGGGCAAACATTAATCAGGAGACGCGAATTATTGCGGTTGATATGCCGAATGTGGACGGAATCGGCGAAAAAAATTGGCGCGACTATCAAACCACCGTCCGCCAAATCGAACAAAAAACAGGCTATAATTTTTTAACTGCGCTGCCGAAAGAGGTTCAAAACGTCCTTAAAACAAAAGCTGATAGCAAACAGTAATCAGTTTAATCGTTTGCCAAATAAAAAAGGCTGGAAAAACTCCAACCTCTTTTACTGCTAACTGCTAACTGCCAACTATCTCACGCTTCAAAAGGAATTTCGGCGTTTTGGAGCATTGAAAGTTCGTTGCGAGTGACTTTTTCCAGGAGTTCAGGTTCATCAAACATCTTCAAAAGTCCGCGCACGGTGGCATATCGTGGTTCATCTGAAAGCAAAACCGGAAGATTAACCACATCGCGCAGATATTGGTCAATTCCGTTAAACATTGCACCGCCTCCGGTCAGAATGATACCTCTGTCGAAAATGTCAGCCGCGACTTCGGGGCGCAATTCGGTCAGCGCATCACTCACTAAATTCGCAATTCGGCGGATAATTCCTTCGACCACCGGATAAATTTCGCCGGCCGTCATTTCAACCGCCCCCGGACTGCCTGTTTGGACATCACGGCCGCGAATGGTAATCGTTTTGGCTAAATCTTCGGGAACTGTCGCTTGGGCAAATGTTGTTTTCAGATTTTCGGTTGTTTCATCACCGATTTGTAATCCGCGATGACGGCGGACGTGCGTGGCTAAAGCCATGTTGATGTCATTGCTTCCGATCCGGTCTGACCGCGAAGAAATAATCGTCCCCTTGGCGACTACGGCAATATTGGTCGTGCTGGCGCCGATGTCAATGACGGCCGAAGCCCGCTTATCACGCGGATTTACGCCGGCTCCGAAAGCGGCCGCAATCCCTTCTTCCAACATATTGACTTTGCCGATATGGGCTTCTTCGGCAGCATGCAACAGAGCGCGTTGCTCAACGTGAGTGACGTCAGAGAGCATACTCATGACAGCTTGCAGAGAGACTTGTGAGCCGCCGGTTTTAGCTTTTTTAACAAAATAGGCCAGCATCTTTTTGGTGCGTTCAAAGTCTGCCACGACCCCACCGCTCAGAGGCGCCACAATTGCTACATCACGACCTTCGCGTCCCAGCATATCGTAAGCTTCCTGTCCATAGGCAATTACTTCGTCCGTTAATTCATTAACAGCGACAAGGGTTGGCTCATCCAGCACGACATCGCGCCCTTTGACCGCAATGATCGTGTTGGCAGTTCCCATATCAATTGCCATAGAATCGGTAACTAAATTTCTAAGTGATGAAATCCGCATCATAGAGAGTCTTCCCTAATAAAGATGTAATAAACTGAAATTTTTACTTCCCGAGTAAAAATTTAATTTATTTGGCTGTTTATCATAGCCTAAATCCATTTTACCTCAAAGAGTGATACCGGTTGCAAACGATTTTTTACGGTTAATGGATCGTGTGCAATCAGTGGAAATAGATTTTCGCACAATTTTGCCGTGGCGTCACTAATTAAAATCTGTCCCGGCATTGCATTCGACTCAAGTCGGGCCGCTAAATTGACCGTATCGCCAATGGCCGTGTATTCTGAACGCTTTTCTGAGCCGATATAGCCGATAGTGGCTTCGCCCGTATGCAACCCGATTCCGATATAAACATCGGGAAAGCCGGCTTCGCGGAGTTCTTTGTTTAACATCAGAAGCCTTTTTTGCATGGACACCGCAGTCTGCAAAGCATGTTTAGCATCATCAGGCGTTGCTGTCGGCGCCCCAAAAATTGCCATCAAGCCGTCGCCGATGTATTTATCCAGCGTTCCGCCAAATTCAAAGATAATTTCAGACATGGCCGTAAAATAACGATTCAAAAGTCCGACGACCTTTTCCGGCGAGGCATGTTCAGAAAGCGAAGTGAACCCGCGAATGTCGGCAAACAGAACCGTGATTGTCTGATTAACTCCGCCCAGTCTAAACGAATCAGGATTTTCAAGCAACTGTTTGACGACATATTCCGGCATAAATCGGCTGTAATTGGCCCGCGCAATTTCTTCGCGAGCCAGACGTTTATGGGCTTTGATCGTTTCAACCGCCACTGCCGTTTGAGCCGCCACCGCCGAGATCAACTCCAGATCTTCCTGACTAAACGTCGCAAACGGATCTAACCGATCGGCATAAAGAACGCCGTGGACATTGGATTCGGTGACCAAAGGCGCACAAATGGTTGAACGAACCCCCTGCAAAACGATTGATTCCGAGCCGGAAAACTGGGCATCACTTTTGGCATCCTGTGACAGCACCGCCACTTTTTCGCGCATTACTTTTTGGGTAATCGTTCGCGAAACCGTCAAATTTTCGGTCAGCGCCTGCAACTGTTCATCCCTCGTTTTAACTGCAATCGGTTGGAGGCTGAATTCTAAAATCCGTCCGTCAATCGTTTCATCGGCAATCAACGCCACCACCCGTTCGGCCGGTGTCCCGCGAAAGATCAAATCAGTCGCTTTGACAAAAATTTGTTTTAAGTCAAAAACCGTGCCAAGAGTTTTGCTCATCTCGTAAAGTAGTTCTAAAATCTGTGCTTTACGGCGTAATTCTTTAATTTCTTCAGGAGTCGCAAAATTGGATTCCATTGAAATATTTGAATGTTTTCCAATAATTTCGGTGGCCGAGATGAGCATTTGCGTATGTCCGAGCGGTTGGTCATCGAAATTTACTTTTTCGTCAGAAATTGGGATGATTTCGGTAGCTTCGGCTAATTTCTCAGCTTTCTGAAATTCAAGCCGGCTTCCGCCAATCGTGATTTGGTCGCCGGACGCTAAAAGTTTTTCGAGGAAAGGTGCGCCGTTAACAAAAACTTTATTGACACTTCGTTTTAGTTCGGCTCCGGCAAAATATCCGTCAACTAAGATAAAACCCTTTTCATCCGCTCTGATATGGGCGTGGTGACGCGAGACTCGCTGGTCATTTAGAACAATATGATTTTCTTTTGCCCTCCCAATAGTATAGGTAATCGGGAGAGTCAAACCCATTTCCCATGTTTTACCCGTGACCTCGGTGATTTTAAGCTTTACGTCTGACATTTGGTTAATTGTAAATGGTAAATTGTAAATGGTAAATTGTATTAATAAAAATTTTGTAATTTCAAAAGATGATTTATTTCGATAACAACGCCACTACTCAAATCGCACCCGAAGTTTTCGAGGCGATGCTGCCGTTTTTGACTTCATTTTACGGGAATCCTTCGTCTGCGTATAGTTTTGCCCGCGAAACCAAAGAGGTAGTTGAAAAATCACGCGAACGGGTGGCCCGCTTAATTGGTGCCAATGATACCAAAGAAGTAGTGTTCACTTCCGGCGGAACCGAAAGCGATAACTGGGCCATTCTTGGCGCCATCGAAGCAAACCCCGAAAAAAAACACCTTATCACCACCCGGGTCGAACACGAAGCCGTCCGCAAGATCGGTGAAAAGTTGGAAAACAAAGGTTACCAAATAACCTGGCTCGAGGTTGACGAAAACGGTTTTTTAGATTTGGACGAGTTAAAAAAATCGCTGCGAAAAGAGACGGCGATTGTTTCGCTCATGCTGGCTAATAATGAAACGGGTATTTTGTTTCCGGTCAATGAGATAGCCGGGATCGTCAAAACGCATTCAGCGGCTCTGTTGCATGTTGACGGCGTCAATGCGGTCGGGAAAATTCCCGTCAGCTTAGCAGAAACCGAGATTGATTTATTTTCGCTTTCGGGACATAAATTTCACGCTCCGAAAGGGATTGGTGCGCTTTATATCCGCCAGGGTGTGAAATTGCCCGCTTTTCTGATCGGCGGCGGGCAGGAATCATCGAGACGCGCCGGAACTGAAGCTGTTCATCAAATTGCCGGACTCGGGAGAGCCGCCGAATTGGTCCAAACCATTGAGCCGAAAGTTAGGCTATTACGCGATCGGCTCGAAGATTTTATCCTGCAAAATATCAAACATACACGGCTTAACGGCACAGCCGATCGGAACAAGCGGCTGCCGAATACTTCGTCAATTTCATTCGAAAACCTGAATGGCGAGTCCATTTTAGCCAAACTTAACGATCTTGGAGTTTGCGTTTCAACCGGTTCAGCCTGCAATGCCGAAACTCATACCGCCTCACCCGTTATGCAAGCTATGAACATTCCTTTTACCACGGCGATGGGCGCCATTCGGTTTTCATTGGGCAGATTCAACACCGAAGCGGAAGTTGATTTTGTGATTGAAAATTTGCCGAAGATCATTGACGATCTGAGAGAAATCGGCTGGTAAAGTGACACAACTAATTCATCGCGCTCGTTATTCACTTTCAAAATTTACCCGCCGATAAATTTCATTAAGCGTTAAAGCAAAATCAATCGAATCAAGTTTGATTTCGGAATTAATTTCGTCATAAACCTCAGTTTCCCAAGAGTTATCGGCTTGTCGGCGATGGATTTCAAGATAGATTTTGTCTTGCCAAACGATGAGATATTCTTGCAGAGTCGGAATGTTTTTATAAACCGTCAATTTTTCGTTGCGGTCAATTCGCTCGGTTGAAGGCGAGATGACTTCAACTAATAAAACTGGTTCTTCGCGATAATAAATACTTTCGGGTTTTTCATCACACGCCACCATCACATCGGGATAATAAAAAGTTTGCTCATCTGCTTTGAGTTTGACGTTTTCAATATAAGTTTCACAACTCGAATTTCCCAAATGATTATCAATTCTATAACCGATATTGGTGACAATTCGATTATGCGTAGTGCTTGCACCAGCCATCGCGTAAACTTCGCCGTAAATATATTCGTGACGACTTTCAGAGAGTTCTTCGCCTTCGATGTATTCGGTAATATTGAGTTTGTTTTTGAGTTTGGCTAGTCCCATAACGACCAAATTATAGCACAAAAGCAAAAAGTATCGCCGATTAAGAAAAGACGATACTTTTTAATTTTTAATTTTTAATTTTAAACTTTGTCTCGCAGTTTAAGCCTTGGCCGAAAGATATTTTTCGTTGGCGGCGATGTGTTTGGCGGTGTCGAGATAATGACGGAAACCAATAATTTTGCCGCTTTCGTTAAATGTCCAAAGGTGCATTTCTTCTTCGTAGCCAAATCGGGCGGACTCCAGATTAAATTCGACGGCAATTTTATTTCCGCCTTCCATGATCGCGGCCACGTCAAAACTCGTAATTCCAAGTTTCGCCGCTTCGCCGAAAAATTCGGTGACGCCCGCGATACTGTTTTTTTCCTGCATATACGGCACATTTGACGCCTGAGCGTGATTGCTATGCCATTTTTCCCAGGCCACATTCTCATCTAAACAACTCAAAATAAACGGAATATCTCCTTTGCCAAAGGCTTCGTAAATTGATTTTACAGTTTCTATGTTACTCATAATTTTCCTCACTTTTAGATTAAATTAACTTTTCTGCCCTAATTTTCGTAAGATGGGCCGAAACGGATGCAACTGCCAGCCGAAGAAGTTCGGGATTTAATCCGAGATAAACTTTTTCGACAATTTCTGCGGGCGATTTGGCACCATTTTTGATAGCTTCGATAACTTGTTTTTCGCGTTCCAGCCGATGCGAAATATATTCTACTATTTTTCCTTGCGCGTCAAAAATTGCCGAGCCGTGCGAACCGCAAAGATGTTTTAAGTTTGGAAGATTTTTAAGTTTTTCGAGCGTTTCCAGATACTGCCGCATATTGCCTTCGGGCTCGGCAATGACCACCGTTCCGGTTCCGACGACATTATCAGTCGAAATTAAAAAGCCGAACTCCGGGTCATAAAATGCAAGTAGTCCACGGGCATGTCCCGGGGTATGGATGATGTTCAGTTGAAAAGTTTCATCGTTTTCATCTTTCAAATGATAAACTTGCCCGTCTTCGATAAGTTTTTCAAAATTAATGTGCGAAAGTTTTTCGGCCGTGTCGGGATGCGCCGAGAGCGGAGTCTGCTCGCCGTGTTTTTGCTGTAAATGCTTTTGCAGAGCAATTTCGCCGCCGTGATGATCCGGGTGCAGATGCGAAACAATAATTTCCGAGCAACGGCCGCCTTTTTCAATTAATTCGTCAACTAATTTGTGCAATTTGGCTTGTTCCGCGATTTGAGTCGAAGCCGCATCAATCACGATAAACTCTTTTTTGCCGACAATAAAACAATTGGTATGAGTGGCCGGCGGCAAGGTTGGAGTTTTCAAAGGAACGACGATCGTTCGGGAATTTACCTCAAGATAATCAATATTTCCATCACATTTTTCAGATTTTTCCAAAAGGTCTTTGACAGTGGACTTTGAACTTTTGACTTTGGACTTTGAAAGTTCCTGTAATGAAATCAGAACCGGCGGAGAAATCAGTATTTCACCCTCTTTCCAACGGGTCAACGCCTCATCCGGGGCGACAAATTCAATATTTTGCAGTTCGGTAATAGCTTCATAAGGCATTTGCCGGGGCGGACATTCGGCCATAAAAAATCGAGTTTTGAACCGGATCGGCGAAAATTTAGGAGTTGTCCAGGAGCCGGTGTATTGAAAATCCGCAGCATCCAACCATAATCCCCAATCTGCCAAAATTTCATTGAAGGTGCTGCGCCCGGAAATCAGGTCATCGTGGAGCGAGGTTCGTTGACCCCGGGTCAATTTATCGCCATTGCGGACGATTAAAACTCCGACCTCTTCAAACAGTTCGCGGGCGGCACAGACGATAAATCGTTGTAAATCAACATCCTGACAGTTTTTGATTTCGAGATTGCAATCTGTTCGGTCAAGTTTTCCACCGGCAAAGGCGTGCCAACCTCCGAGAAAAGTCAGATTCGGGTTGCGTTGAGCAAGCAAAACTTTATCGTCTTTGATTAAAATAATGGCTGATGCATCTTTTGGCGTATTCACGGTTTAATTTAACCATTTTTTGCATCCAAGACGAAGGCCTGAGAGTTTTAAACCGAAACAAACGAGGTGAATTTTTTGGAATGGGTGGAGATTTGCTATACTCTTTCAGATTACAGACAACATTCTCGCGGAGCTAAATCGAACAACCATGCCAAAGACCAAAGACCAACTGAAAGAAGTTACTATCGTCTGTGACGGTTCATCCCTCGGCAATGGCAAAGGCAATCCACGGGCCGCCGCCGCCGCGTTGCTGGGCTATAAAGGTTACTGGCGGGCCTTTGGGGAGTATTTGGGCAGTGCCACCAACCAACAGGCAGAAATTGCCGCCGCTACCATCGGACTAAAACAACTGAGCGAGCCGTGCCGGGTTCGTCTTTTGAGCGATTCGCGGTATGTGGTTGAAACAATGTGTGGTCGGTTCCGTAAAAAGACCAATCATGATTGGTGGAAAAAACTTGAACAGGCGGCTGAAAAGCATCAAATTACCTGGGAATGGGTCAAAGGTCATGATGGGCACGAAATTCAAGAGGTGGTTGACACGCTGGCACGCAAAACCGCCGAACTTGGAAAAGTGGATGAAGTAATGTTCGATGAATTGACGGCGGAAATCGGAGTGAAGGAGATTTAGTCAATGGGCAATGGAAAATGGAAAATAGAAAATTTGAGGAGCGCAATTCAATATTCGCTCTTAGTTATTCGTTTTTCATTCTGCTTACTGCTTACTGCTTACTGCTTACTACTTACCGTTTCCGCGCAGAAAAAAAACGCCCTCGGCTGGGTTTGGCAGAATCCATTGCCGCAGGGGAACCCGCTTTTTTCGATTGATTTTACCAAAGACAAAGAGACAGGTTTTGCGGTCGGAGCGGACGGGACGATTTTGGCGACCACCGATGGCGGTTTTAATTGGACGACCCAAAAATCTCCGGCCGAGACGGTGCTCTCAAGCGTTTTCGTTCGCAATAAACTTCACTCAGTAGCGGTCGGCGCACGCGGTTCAATTATCTCGACAGTTGATGGCGGAAAAAAATGGACGGCGGTCCAAACTGACGTTCGCGACCATCTTTACAGCCTGACTTTCACCGGCGATGAGGCAAAAATTGGTTTTGCCGTCGGGACTTACGGCAAAATTGTTAGAAGTGAAGACGGCGGCGTGACCTGGAAATCGCTGGAGGCTAAAACTTCCGAGCATCTTGCCAAAGTGACGTTTCTGGATGCTGAAGAGGGAGCCATCGTCGGTTCTAACGGACTGATCTTAACGACTAAAGACGGCGGCGCGACCTGGAAAGAAAGTGCACCCTGTCCGGCATTTCTGATGACAGACGTTGAGTTTTTAGACAAAAATAAAATCATCGCCGTTGGTCAGGGTGGTTGCGTTGTGCAGAGCGCGGATGGCGGTGACAGTTGGACAAAAATAAATGTTTTCAGTTATGCGGACTTTCTTTCGCTTGAGTTTGCCGACGAAAAAAATGGTTGGATGACCGATTCATACGGGATGGTTTGGCTGACCGGCGACGGCGGCTCGACCTGGCTCCCATTTAATATCCGCACCCGTCCAAGGCTCGTTTCGCTGCATTTTGCCGATAATTTTACGGGTTGGGCGGTTGGCGATAACGGTTTGATCATCCGTACTGATGACGGTGGGTACAGCTGGCAAAGATTGAGCGAAGGCGGGCGCGAAAATGTTAATGATCTGACGATGTTTGACGGAGATTCCGGCTGGGCGGTCGGCACCCGCGGCCGGATCTGGCTGACCAGTGACTCAGGGTTAAATTGGCTCCCGGTATATTCGGGAACTGAGGAAAGTCTTAACGCACTCCAGTTTATTGACGAGAACCGTGGTTTTATCGTTGGCGACAAAGGAACAATTCTGCGTACCATCAATGGCGGAATTGGCTGGGGACCCGGCATTTCCGCCGTCAAAGAAGATTTAACCGGGGTCTTTTTTATTAATTCGAAAACGGGGTTTGCGGTCGGCGCCAATGGGATGATTCTGCGTTCCGATACCAACGGTGCGTATTGGGAAGAAGTCGAATCGGGAACTCGTCTGTGGCTCGAAGATATTAAATTTACCGACGAAAAACATGGAGTCATCGTCGGCGACAAAGGCACAATTTTGCGCACCGATGATGGCGGATTTGTTTGGCGAAAAATCAAGTCAAATCTGCGCGAGAATCTGACCGCCATTACGTTTTTCGATAATCTGCGAGGTTATACGGTCGGCGCCGGCGGGACGATCTTGCGGACGGATGATGGCGGAGAAACCTGGATTGACCAGGAATCCCCGCTCAAAATGAATCTCTACGCCGTCACTTCATACAAACGGGACGAAGCGATTGTGGTCGGCGAACAGGGAACGGTTTTGCGGACGCAGGATGCCGGAAAGACCTGGGAAGTTCAGCCGAATATTACCAGTAATTCTCTGCAGGCAGTCGTCTATCGCGGCGGCACACAACTCTGGATTGGCGGACGCGGCGGCGCGATTCTGCGGCGTTCCGAATCACTCTCGACGGTGAAAACGGTCAGCCCGCCGAAATTACCGCCATTTTTAATAAATACCGGTAAAAAACCGAAGCCCAAGGAACCGTTGGTGACGATAACCGATGACGGCGACATCCCGACCGCCAAACCTCCAAAGAAAGAGCCGACCCCGTAGCGAATTGCGCTGCTTTTGGCAGCCGCTAAAAGCTTATGGCGAGTGACCGTTTCTGCTTTTGCGCCGATTGTTGATGTTTGAGCAAGCTTTCGGCAACTGATCCTGATTCTATGGCGGTGAATTATTTTAAGGAACGTGCAAGAAATAAGTTATAACGATTTAGTTTTGTCATGTCGAAAACGATTCAAATTGAAAAAAAATCTTCAATTATCGAAAGCAAAATCGGCAATTTAACCAAAATTACAAGGTTTAGATCGATTGAAAATCCAAAATCTAAAATCTAAAATCTAAAATCTGGAGTATCATCGCTCGGTTATTTTCACGATTGAGTGTCACCGTTGATTTTTCGGTATAGCCAGGCCCTGGCCATCGTCCATTCGCGAAAAACATGAGAGGTTGAGAGTTTGAGAACCACAGCCACTTCGTCAAAAGTCAGTCCGGCAAAGTAGCGCAGTTCGACGATGGTCGCCTGTTGTTTATCAAATGAAGCTAGTTCCTGGAGCGCGATATCCAGATCAAGCAGGGTTTCATTAACTTTAACCGAAACGGTTTCGGCGTCTTCGAGTGAAATTTTTATTCCATCGCGTTTAACTGCCAGTCGTTCGCGGGCATGGTCAACCAGAATTCTCCGCATCGCCTGAGCGGCAATTGCAAAAAACTGACCGCGATTTTCCCAGTCCACCGAATGCTGATTAACCAGTTTGAGATAGGCTTCGTGAACGAGTCCGGTTGTCGGTAAGGTTTCGGCGTATTCATTTTGTAAAAGACGATGCGCCACCCGCCGCAATTCGTCATAGACAATCGGCAGCAGTTTATCCAGAGCCTCGCGGCTGCCGTCTTTCCAATCCTGTAAAAGTCTGGTAACTTCTTGCGACATAATTTTTTTTTAGAACTTAATGAAAAATTTTACCAAATCATCCGCGTTTATGGATAGAGCAAAAAAATTTTGTTCTGTCGGAGGAGGTAACAAGTGATGAGAGTAAGTGTTGATAATTTATTGATCTATGATTCGAATATGCAATTTTTTGCCGATAGATTTACTAACCAAACAGGCTCCAATAGCGCAACCCACGCCGTCAAAACAATGGCGGATTTGACAAATGCCCTCAATAATTACAATGCCGTTAAGTTTCTCGAAATCGGGCTCCACGGCCGACCCGGATGGATTGACTTGAACGATAAAACCACGATTGTTTCAACTTATATCAACAAAATGGCAACTAATCCTAATTTTTTGCAAAGAGGCGCCCGGATTCTCTTTGATAGTTGCCAAATCGGAGCCGGGAAAACCGGCGATCAGTTTATGGATTCGATCGGAGCCGGGATGCTCAAGGGAAAGGGCGGAATCGTTGGAGCAACCACGGTTGACAACGCGACCTATCCATTTTTACCCTGGGTCACGGGTGCCCATCTGATCTCGGGCGGACAGCTAAAAATCAAAAAATATGATGAATCCGGCAAGCTGGTTAATTCGATGACTGTTGCCGGAAATGGTATTTCGAGTTACATCTGATTTTAATTTGGGGGTGAGTTATGAAGAACAAGAGTTGGTTACCGGTAGTCTGTGCCGCATTTTTTGTCCTGGCGGGCTTTAATGGAGCCTACGGGCAATCGTTTTGCGATGCGAAAGGAAATGCTGAAGCCGGAAACAGTTCGCTGCCCTGGAAGTTTCGACCCGAAACCAAAAGCGGTAATTGGGGAACCGCACTGAAACCTGTGATTGAGGAAATGCAAAGAGTTTTTCCGCAGCCGCCAAAAGGACTGGAAATAACTTATGGAATTTTTGATGCGATGAATGTGAGTGCCGCCACCCCGAATGATACTCAATATTACGAAGGTTTTTTCATGATCAAGGATATTGTCTGTCTGTTTCATAAAGGCAAGAACGAGATCGCACCCGAAGGCGAAACGGGAAACTGGATTTATTTTCGAGTAAATGACTTTAACGGATTCGCTGTCAATGGCAATGCGGGTGATTTAGTGTTGGCCGGAACTCAATTGCGGCTGAATATGAGCGGTGATATCCGGGTCGAAGAGAACAGCAACGGAATGAAGAGCATCTATTTTTTTAACGAAAATAACGAACAAACATTCGCCGGCTGGTATTTTTCTCAAAACAAAGCCTTGCCGTATCGGAGAATTACCAAATCTGAATTTGCCCGATCCTATCGTCAGTATTGGCAAAATAAGACCGGCGAAGAGATCGCGAGGCTCGAACGGGTCCTTCAAACTTCAAAGAAGACATTTGCCCGGGTTTCAGCCGAAAAAGGAATAATGACCGAAGCGGAAAAGCAAAAATTCTTTCAAAGTCTCCGCGACGGCGATCAGAAAACGCAACAAGCCATTGACGAATATCAAGCCAAACAACAAGATGCCGGCAGATTCACCGACGCAATATTGAAAGCCCCCGATGCCCAATCTGAGGCATTTATCACCAATTTCAACGAAATTCTCAATCAGCCGAGCGAAATTCGCTTCGGCAACGGGAAAGGAAAAGGTAAATATGTTTATGTTGCAAATCAGAATTTTTATGATCCGAAATTGCCGAAATGGCAGCCGCAACTGATCACGGTTCAACTTCGCAAGGAAGGCGATTCACCCGCAAAAGTCGCTTTCGCCAGGAAAGTTGAAGATGAGTTTGATTTTAATGTGATCCGCAAGATGGTCGGAATGAAGCCGATGCCAAAATCACCCACGATTTCAGCAATGGGCGACACCCCGGACGGAACCACGAGTGGAAAGATTGAAAACAATAAGGCAAATGAAACAAGCGGCGAACTATTTTCTGAGAATTTTGCTTCATCCGCGATCGGGCAAGCCCCGCCGAAATGGACTCTCAGCAACAACACGGGAATCGTCAAAAATAATCCGGGTGCCGAGGGAAACTGGCTCGCCATGAGCAAAGAAGGTCTTTTCTTTCCTGATTATTCGGTATTAATTTTACCAAAAGATTTTACGCTGGAATTTGATGTCAGCTGGACCAAAGGAATTTCGTATTACAGCCCGAGTTTTTACTTTCATCTCGGGGCGGCTCCCTACGATAACACGCTCAAACGCTATGACCGCGCCCTGGTCAATCTTAACTCCTATACTTCGTCGAGAATGGAGCGTGTCGCACTTTGGATCGATCCGCATTGGAACAATGAAAACAGCCGTTACGGACTTCAGGTTTTTGACAATCGGGGTGGATACGTTCTGGACAAAACTGATAAAACCCAGCTGTTTTTTCGAAATAAAAACCGGGTCAAAGTTAAATTTGTTCGCCAGGGTTCAAGGCTCACAATTTATTTTAACGGCACCAAGATGATGGAAGAAGCCGTCATGGGAGAAAATATCCGCTGGAATTTTTTTGGCTTTGGTCTGAGTAATGCGCCAAACGCCGAAGCCGGCGACGAGTTTTATGTTAGCAATATTCGTTTATCGAAGTAAATATTTTTTTGAGAGGTGAATTATGAAAAATCGAGCTTATTTTATGTTAATTCCGGCGATTTTTTTTGCGCTGGCCGCGATCAATATCAAAGCCCAAACTTACAATTCAAAGGCGGACGGCTACAATGGCGGCTACGGACAGGTTTATCAAACTTTTGGACTGGCTCAGGCGACCATCAATCTGCAAAACAATACGAATATGCAGATTCAACGAGCCATTATGCAACAGGCGATGGAGAACCGATTTGGTAAAGAAGCTGTTCGTCAGGCACCGCAATCAGGTTCGAAGACAAAATCAACTGCCGCCAATAATCAAACAGTTTCTACCAAAAAATATGCCTTTTTCACGCCAATTCCGCAATCAGATAACCTCAAAATTATCGCGGATACGGTCGGACAAGATGACGAACAAAGAGTCTTGTTCAAACAGCTTTTTGCCGAAACAAAAAAAGGCCTTGACGCGGAACTGGCTCCGAGGGGCAGAAAAAATAATCTCGCGGCGGCGATGACCTTTTTTATTGCAACCATGGTCACGGTTTACAACGATGACCCCGAACCGAGCGAAGAAGCCGCCGAAAATCTTTTTCAGGCGCTGACCCTGATGTATGACGAAGCTCCCGGAATGGCCAATGTTCCAAATAAAGACAAACAGTTTTTGCATGACACATTCGTGAGTTTCAGTGCGATGCCGTTAGCCTTTTATACTCAGGCCAAGGAGACAAAAGACCCGGAAATGCTCAAACTGGCCAAAGTCATCGCCGGAGCTTTATTACTCGAAATCCTAAAAATCAATCCGAACGAGGTTCGTTTTGAGGGCAATACTTTGAAATTTAAGAACGCGCTGCCTTCGAATCAAACGACTCAAAAGGAGTCTCCGTCACAACCCGCTAGTTATGGAATTATAAAATACACAACCAATTTTGATGATGGTTGGGTCGGAACTCCGCAGAATGAGTATGTCAGCCTGAAACGCAACGGCGTGGAAGTTCGCGTATTTTATGCTAATCGAGAATGGGAAAATTCTATTCCAAGCACAACCCAATACGACGATTTTTATTGGGCAAAAACCGTAACGCCGGATTTCAATGTCGGCAACCTGGCGAAATGGTCTGATGCCGGCTATTTTATGGAAAAATCTATTCAGGCAGATGCCGTAGATAAAAAAACGGGCAAGCGTTGTTTTGTCACGATGTGGTTTGTCGGACAAGGCGGAAATCGTGGCGTAACGGTCGTCGTGGCTCCAAATCGTAACGATTTTCAGCGGGAATTTCCGAGTCTCAAGGATATAAGCAGAATGCAGGGCTACAACAAATTCGCTGTTGCCGCCGAGGATCTAGTTGGAACGTGGACCGGAAACGGCGGTGGAGGGGTCGAGATTCGTAGTGCTTACGACAGCAGCTATATTACCACCAATGCAATTTCCACCTCCGACGAATTTGTTTTCGCTTCCGGCGGCAATTATCAAAGCACGCATGATAGCGCAAATATGGGCGGCGGAAGCACACGATTTGCAAAACTCCAATACCGGGGAAAATTTACTGCCAGTGACTGGGAATTGATCGCCACAAATCGTGTGAGCGGAAAAACGAAGAAATTCTGGTGTCAGTTTGAAGCGGTTCGCGGCGGATTCTTGCTCAGGTTAACTGACAGCGATTATGAGCCGCTGAAATATACGCTCTTTAAGAAGTTTTAGGGAGTGAACTGCTTTTCAGTTCACTGGAACTCTGTGATTTCGCAGATTGCAGTAATTATGTGATTATAATTACTGCAATCTAATGTTGTAGCCCGAATGCTGTTCGTTCAAATTGCACATGGTTGTTAATCCAAATGGATTCTGCGAATGGGCGTGTGCAGCATAAGTTTCATGGGGAGGAATGATGCCGGATACAATTGTTGATATAATTACTGATAAAGGATTGTTTGGGCAGGTTGAGGCAAATGTTCCAAAGTCATCTCTGGTTCCGGCCTATCCGATGAATGTCAAAGGAATGGTTGACGCAATCATCAGCTTTGTCGGAAACAATAAAATAAAAGTCCTGCGGATTTGGAGTCACGGATGGACCCATTATGCTGATGAGAGGGATTATCCAAACGGCAATTTTACAGTTGGAACGAATAATATTCGGGTCGAAACGTTTGAACAATTCAGAAAGGAACTGGACAGGTTGACCTCTTACTTTGCTAAACCCGCCAGAGTTGAACTGCGCGGATGTTCTCCGGCTAAAGGGAACGGAAAGGATCTGATGGTCAAATTAGCCCAACTGTGGGGAGTGGATATTCACGGTTCAACCGAAAAACAAGAGTTGATTTTTTGGAAACTGCCTGTTTATGTCGCTACGCCCGGAGCTACTTTTAATCCTCTGCCGCGTCCGATCGAGGTTTATTAAGCAGATTTACTGATCGTTATCGAAATCCATTCGCCAATGGTCTTAACCTCACCGTTTTCGATCCCCAATTTTTTCAGTTCGGCCACAACAGAATCTTGCTGTTCGCCCAGGATTCCCGATAAAACAAGCGTTTGGTTAAATTTCGCCGTCAAAAGCGGTAATAGCGGAATGATCACATCAGCCGTCAGATTGGCGCACACAAAATCGAACGTCGGAGTAGATTCTTCGATTGAGCCGACATAAAATTCAATTTCGGGAACGCCATTCACGTCCGCGTTTTCAATTGCAATTTTTATCGAATCTTCGTCAAGATCACAACCCACGACCCGGGGTTTTGGAGTTTGGACTTGAGACATAACCGCCGCAATCGCCAAAATTCCGGTTCCGGTGCCGACATCCAACAGACTTTCATCGTGATAGTGTTCCCCGATCGCCTGTAAACAAAGACGGGTCGTTTCGTGCGTGCCGGTTCCAAAAGCCATCGAAGGCTCGATCCGAATCACTATTTTGTCGGTCTTTTCAATTGTTTCCCAGATCGGCGCAATAATGAATTTGTCGGTCACGGTCGGTTTCCAATGTTTTTTCCATTCCGCCAGCCAATCCTGATTTTCGACCTCGCGCCATTCGATATTTTTGATCGCTGATTCGTCAAAGTCGTAAATTCTGAGAGCTTCGAAAAGCTGCTCGTTAAGTAAATCTTCGTCCGGCTTTTGGTTAAAATAGCCGATGACGGTCAAAGTTTCAGTTTGAACTTTGCCGAGATTATTGATTTCTGTGCCCAATGCTTCCAAAGAGTTTAAGCCGAATTCAATCGCTTCCGAAGCTTTTGAATCGGCCAGAATTTCAAGCGCAAACCATTTCTTAGTAAAAGAATTTAAATAAAGTAATCCAATAAGATATTTTTGCATCTAATAGAAATGCGAAGTAAAAAAGAACATTATGAGAGGGATTTTGTCGGAAAGCAACTGAGTTATTATCTG
>JANOEF010000045.1:0-7315 GCA_031413075.1 Acidobacteriota bacterium
AACATATTTGTTTTCTCTTTAAGTTTTTGTTTCCATAACGAACCAAATATTTTCCAAATAGATTGAGTTCGGCCATTTTCAAGACTTCGGAGTAGTTTATGTATGAAAATTAAATCAAGTATCTTACTCGTAACTCTCGAACTTCTCTTGCCATTTTCCATATCTTGCTTGGTCATTTTTTAACCCAATGTCTAATTTTTGTAACGACACCCTTTTAGATGTAGTGTTTGTTTTCGACAATACTTGGCTCGGCTTCGAGATCGGCTTCGAGCCAAGTATTGAGAAATAAGTTTGGATTACCCACTTTGAAACCGTCAAACGTAAATATTTCAACATTTCACCTCCGTCTAAACCGCGCCATTCCAGGGGGAAGTATTGGCTTTTTCATATCGCGTTCTATTTTCCCAACTTCCTGAATTTTCTTTTGAATCGTCATATCGCGTTCGTTTTCATCCATCGGATATGCGCCTGAATCAATATTTTCAGCCTTCAGCGGTTCAGGCAATCTATCCTCTATTTTTTCTTGGTGCGTTTTGCCCTGCATCGGAACGCCAAAGACATTCTCCAAGCCACGCCACGAATCGCAGTTATGAACCAAAATGCCGTTAGCAAAATATTCAGGGCAATCTTCAACCGTTAAATTGAAGACGTTTTGCAATATATCCGAGCTTTTGACGGTGGCTATTCCCACAGACTTTAGAGCAATAAAATCTTCGTTCCTTGATTCCGGCAATAAAAATTGTTTCGCATCCTCGACATTGACGGTTTTCGGTTTCTGCTGAATATCCGTCATTATATCGCCACTTGCAGAGGTCAGAACAAAATTTGCGATGACTTGCTTTAGTGTTAAAAACTTTTCCGCAAACAATGCAGTTACCTTGTTTTTCAACTTTATTAATCCATTGGTCTTTGGCGTGTTGGGAATGCCAAGCAAGTCCTTCTTTGCTTCGGTGCCATTCACTTGCTTTTTCTCGAATTCTCCCGAGATGCTCCAAGTGTTTTGGTGATTGACTACGCTTTGCGACATCGGATTTGTGTTTGGCAAAATGTTCGGAACTAGGCAAACACTCAAGATTTTCGATTGAATTATTGTTGTAATCGTGGTCTTTATGGTGGATGTGATGGTTTTCAGGAACGCCGCCAAAATGGTCTTTCCAGATTTCAATATGAAGGTAGGAAATTCCTTTTTTCCGGGCGTGAATATGCGGCTGAAAATATTTCCGATGCGATAATTGTTTGGCGTTGGGATACCGATAAAACTTGATGTTTTTGTAGGTGATAATTTCTCTTTCCATACATAAATTCTATCATTTTCCGTCAGACCTCGCAACGCAACTACGCCGCGTTTTGTAAATATGGGATGATTACCCGTTCCGATTAGTGTTCTGCCATCTAAAGTTGTTAAATGAAAGACTTTAGCGTGTTCTTGTGTTTTTCCGCAAGCCACAACTTTGCGCCAGCCCTTCCGAGTTAAAACCTTGTCATTGGTAGTTACGGTTTCAATTGGCTTCAATCCATCCAAGGTTAATATTTCAGTTCCCGCAATAAAACAAAAGTCATCGTCAATTTTCTTATCACCTTGATTGCGATAGGAATAAATCGGAATTTCAAAACGGGCACGGGCAAAACCTAAAGCATCCTTGGCTCCAGCCACGAATATTTGCCCAGCGGAATCCATTAGCAATTCACCTTGACCATTCGCCACCAAAAAGAATACTTTCGGGCATCCCATCAGGGGCAATCCGCCAACATCAATGCCTTTGATTTTGAAGCCAGCGGGATATTTTCTAAACGGATGCGGCTTGGATCTATCAATGGTTAAAAGTTCCTGAATTTGGGGAACTCCAGAGCCTTTTTTAGCTTTCCATTTGTTGAAAAATTGGGTGTTTTCATCGGACAAATCCAAAGCCATCGTATTTAATGCGGCAGATTGTTCGTGACTCATGAGCTGCAAAACAACTTGTGAATCTAGCACATTCCATTGATCCAAAAACTTTCTAATAGCTTCGGCAATTCTGCCCGGTGAAACTATTTCCGGTCTTTCAAAAGAATCCAGCGGAAATTTAGGCTTAACGAGTTCACCAAAAATAAACTGACACTCTTTGAGTGGTGAATTTTCAGCGGGTTTGGCTGCAAATGTGACAACCGTTGGATGTTTTCGGGTAGTTCCAAAGTCTAAACCTTCGCCAACATTCCAGCGTGGTGGAATTTGAAGACATTCCCGGCTTTCATTCCAAACCGGTTCGTGATAGACATTTTCCATCACTTCACGAAATTCATCATGAGTTACCAAATGATACATTTCGTCCCATTCCCGAAAATCTTTATCGTCTTCAATCTCAAATACTTTTTGCTGACATTCCCGGTCAAAAGTAGCTTTGCCGTAAAGATTCAAAAGTTTTTGACAATATTCAACTGAAATCGCCGGATCAAACGGTTCGCCTTTGGTGATTTGCCATTCTTTCCCGCCAGATGGTAGATCAACTTTTTCGGCTTCGTATTCACCACGCAGCAATGGATAAGGACCGCAAAAGACACGATTGGTTAGAATGTCGGCGGAATAATTATAAATGCCCGTGCAAATCGAATCCCGGTGAATCAGATTTTGCGGCATAATGACGAGAGTGTTATCATCACCGGCTGCTAAGATTTCACCTTTCAAAAGTTCGATTAGCTTTTTAATGAATTCGGGGGATTGTCCGAGTTCATCAATATCATCCAGAAAAATCAAATCAAAGCGTTTTCCGTCTGAAGACTTCCAACCGCGAGACGATCCAAGCAAACTGAGTGGCACGATCATTGCACCATTCGCGGTAACGATTGCCTCACGGGACCATTGAGCCGCTTTATTTTGAAGGGTTTGGACTTTCGGGGCGCAATGCGGATAAAGTGCTTGAAACTTATCATTTTCAAACATGGCTTTGATCGAATCAAAATGTTTTTGAGCTTTGTCGTTATTGAGTGAGACATACCCCACCATTTTTTTGATGCCTTTGGCGACAAGGTTGGCACCTGATCCCTCTGCATTCGTGCTTTTGCCCACCCCCCGAGGTTCGCACTCGACACGCGGACGATAATACTTATCGGCTTCAATTCCATCAATGAATTGCCAATATTCGTCTTGATAATGAGTAAAAGGACGAGTGAATAAATGTGGCCAAAAATGCTTTGACCATTCTTGTCCGCCCAAAGACTCAATATATTCGCGCATAGCGACAAGAGCCGGATCATCTTCAAGAATGTCCGCCGCTAAATATATTTCTTTGTCGTGGTCGAAACTCATTTTAATCTAAAACGTGATAACCATCTTTCCCCAACATAAAAGAATGATCCAATCGGCCATTGCATCCCGCGCAGAATGTGATAATAAATTGAAAGATAAAGCAACAATTTACGTGAAATATCACTCATAATGTTATGTTGGAAATGCTGCAATTGCCCATTTTGTTGTTTTCTTTTGCTTTTTAGTTTGGCAATTAAAACAAATATGGACATATTTTCTAGCATTGAAATTTGCGGTCCAGCCTGAATTAAAAAACTGTTTGCCTGCGGTTTCGCGTTCGCCATTGGTTTGGACAGTTTCGGATTTACCGCATTTATCGCAAGTAATTTGGTGTAAATTGTCGGTTTCGGTATAACTCATTGTGTCTTAAATTAAATTATTCGGTAAAGTTCGCGTTTAGCTTCGATTTGAAAACTTCGATAATCATAAATAAGCCTTAAATTTATTATCCCCCGGGAGTCTTTCGACATTGAACGGAAGATAAAATACTTTGTCATAACTCGAAAGTTCTTCATGCACATAAAACAAATCGTCCGGGTTATGATTATTTACAAATCGAACATTTTCAGTCCAATTCCAGGGCACTTGAAAAATAGCGAACGGGTATTTTCTAGTCCAGCGCATTGCTTTAGCTGATTTGTGACATTCAACCTCATGTAATTTGCGAATGATGGCGTTAAAATAACCCTCCATTGCCTCTTTTGTTTCTGCATGATTTGGATTTAGTTGTGCCACGGCTATTTCACCTCCCAATGTGTTTGACCTTCTACCATCAGCGGCATAGTTACTTTTAGCCCATTTTCAAGTTCTAAGACTTCGGCTTGTCCGGTCTGTGGTTTGGGCTTAAAAACCCCATCAACGTAGAAATTCCAATGTGCGGGGCAAACATCGCCAACAATATTTTCAGTATCTACACGAACATCAATGGTAAGTTTTCGCCCGATCAATAAAAGAAGTCGTGCCTTCCAATCAAGTTTTTCAATAACCAAAGTTGATCTAATTCCGTCTTTATATTTCATAATTAATTTACTCCAATTCCACCATCAACAATTTTCGGTTGCCGTTTTAAATATTCCCGCTCTATTTCTTCCGGGCTCACTCCAAAATCTTCCCCGGCAATTTCAGCCAATCTTTTAAGATTCGGTTGCCATTCAGGATCTTTGGAGAGTTGAAGTTTGATAACTTTTTCGAGACGCTCAACTGCTTTGACGGTGAGGTTGTAAGTAATTTCAACTTTTTCAGCATAACCGCGATGTCTGCCTAAAGTTTTCAAAGCGAAGATAATCGCCGTGGTGTCACCAGCTTTGACCCGCTGCATTAAAGCACCTTCAACAAAATCTAATTGGCGTTCGACGGGTTTGATCCGGTTAAGCTGGTCACGGAACTTTACATTGACCTTGGTTTCGCTTCGCATCCAGCGGTAATAGGTTTTGCGGTCTATTCCAGCGGCTTCACACGAATAAGTGACGTTGCCATAAGACAATTCAAAATGGCGCAAAAAATTGGCACGGGTGGGACTTGTATAGCTATTTTCACCAGGCTTTTTCTTTTTGGCTACAACTTGTAGCATTGTTCCCATTTTTTCGGTGGCGATTTTTTTCTTTCGAGCCATTATTTCTCAACTCCCATCACAATGAATTGTAACCAAGTAATTCAATTTTTTGCGAACTCTCACCTTCCCTTTGCCAACTGCCCACTATTCCTTTGCCCCGGAATAAATGCCAGATCATTCCGCACTTCCCGCCAGACAAAATTATCAACTTTGGCATCCAAAATAATTTCTTCAAAAGTGGTAACTTCCAAAGCAATATTAAGTTTTCGGCAATTTTCAATATACCGGTTTAGACCTTCCAGCACGGTATCATTATCTAAATTTTCCAGCCGCCGGATGTTGGCTCTCATTCGTTTGCTTGGAGATTTTGATTGCATCTTGTGCATGATAGATAGAATATGGTTTTTGTTCATCGCTCTAATACCTCCGGCCACTCATTTGGAACTACCAAGAATTCGCAAAAATCGTGCGCATCTTTGATTGCGTTTAACATTTCGTCAAACTCGTCTGAAACAATGGTGTATTTCATATCCAACCTACAGAGTAGATTGACGATGTGGGTAAATTTCTGTTCAAATTCTGCTTTGTTGCTCATCTTGGCCCCCTGTTAATTCGTTGGATAATAAAACTGCATCAATGGCAACAGTTTTCAATAATTGATTTTCACTCTCCAATTTGGCAATCAAATCCGATTGAGCAAAATTCTCTTTTTCGAGCCTCTGAATAATTTCAAATAAATCACGCACGACCTCGGGAGTTTTCTTTGGTAGATTAGCAAATTGAAATGCCGCCACTTGGCCAGTTAAGTTTTTTGTTTCCATTGATTTACTCCAATAAATTTAGTCACTTAATTTCCCCCTAAAACATCTCGCAAACTTCGCCGTTATTAACCAGCCGCCGGCAAATCGCGCCGCCGAATCTTTCCTCAGCCCTTTCAAAATGAGCAATCAACTTTGTCACTGAAAGATTTGTGGTAACGACGATCTGATGTTGAAAATCGTAGATCGCATTGGCCAGTTCAAATAATTGTTCCATCGCGTATTCGGTCGGTTTTGCTTTGTCCAGATCATCCAGAAAGATGGAATATTTGGTGTGACTTTGGCGCAGATGTTCGGCTGAAAGCCTCGGGTAAACCAATTCCTGTTTGCTCATTGAAAGCTGGATGAATCGCTTGTATTCGTCCAGTAGTTCGGTCAAGGTGCAAGCGACAACTTTTTTGTCACTCAGGACGGCTTCGCGGTAAAGAGCCCACATCAGCATAGATTTACCTTTACCTGTCTTTCCGGCTAAAAAATAGCTACCGAATGGATTGGCTTTCATGATCGGGATCACGCGCATTTGTTCGGGGTGAATGTTTCCATTCGGCTGGATCTTCGACAAAATGGCACCACGAAAAGTCGGCGGGATCGCGGACAGTCTTTTTTGGCGCACGTTTTCCAATTTACAGGTGCAATCCTTCATCACGGTATAAAGTTTATTAGCAAATTTTTCTGTGCCAAGCTGCTGGACGTAAACCCGCCCGGCGTCCTGGCACTCAGCGCATTGATACGTTGACGCCGGGATGTCCCCATTCTGCGAGATAGTCATCAGAAGATTTGCCAGGGTTTGCTTGATCGGGGTTGGTGCTGTTTGGGGTTTGTCGGTAGTTGTTTCCGGTTCGATTATCATTTTGTTCTCCGTTTTCAAGTTCTTGTAATTCTTCCCTCAAAGATTCCAGGTGCGGAACGCTTTCCGCCCAATAGGGTGCTTTGATCCGCCATTTCGCTTTTTTGAGAAGACGGATTTTGTCTAACAGGTCGTAGGTTTCCAAACACATTTCTGCCGTGAAAATTTTCGCGTTCCAGATTTTTTCCATCTGAACTGAAAAATCATATTCGTTGAAGATTTTTAACCGGTCCCGCAATCCGTCTAAAACGGTGCGGGTAAAAACGTCTTCGGCGGACAGTTCCGGTTCTTGCGGTTCTCCAAAAAGTTCGTCCGCAATCTCGGCACCGAAATCTTGCGCGGGCGCGTTCTTCTCTCCTTGGTTAAATGAATTAGTATTAGGGCTGGTAAAGAATAAATCCTTATTTGCAACTTCCGTGCCACTATCATTTTTGATAGTTTCACTATCATTTTTGATAGTCGGACTCTCAATTTTGAGAGTTTCGCCACTATCATTTTTGATAGTCTCAAAACCGAAAATCGGAGTAATAAAATCTTTGACCGCCACTATCCATTTTTTAGAAATCAACTCTTTTTTGGCGCGAAAATAAGTCGGCTCGGTGATGCCTTCAAGTTCCCTCAAAACTGTTTCTTTCGGGCAATTCCATCCGCCGGTTTTGGTGTTTCGTTTTTTACAATAGTAAAAATAAAGAGCCATCCCAATTGGAGAAAGTTCCTTATACATCACTTTTATTGCTATGTCCGGTATATATGCCATTAAAATAATTTCGTTTGAATCGAATAACTCCGTCTCTTAGTCTCAAAACCTTCCAAAG
>JANOEF010000046.1:0-12842 GCA_031413075.1 Acidobacteriota bacterium
GCGCTCCCAGTCACAATTTTCAAAGCAGAAAAATCATTCTCGATAACTGGAAAAATGATCTGATTAACCGTTTTGCAGGAGTTAACAGAGAATTTTTTATTCGGGTTCGAACTCTAAACCCAAATAAGTTTTCCAGTTAAAGAGAGGTTACTATGCAAGCATTAATTTTAGCCGGAGGTCAGGGCACTCGCCTCAGACCGTTGACCAATAATATTCCAAAACCCATTGTTCCGATTGGAAATGAGCCGTTTCTTTATAGACAGATCAATTCGCTCAAAAAAGCGGGAGTGACCGATATTATTCTGTCAACCGGGTATCAGCCTTCAGTTATTGAAAAAGCGCTCGGCGACGGGTCGCGGTATGGAGTAAATTTAAGATATTTGGTCGAACCTACTCCGATGGGAACTGCCGGAGCCTATAAATTCGCCGAGAACTATTTGAAAACAACCACTTTGGTGCTCAATGGCGACATTTTAACCGATATTGATTTGGCTGAGGTGGCTGAGGCGCATCAGCAAGCGGCGGCTACCGCAACCATTGTGCTGACCAGAGTTGAGAATCCATCAGCCTACGGACTGGTCGAAGTCGGACGGAAAAATCAGGTTTTGAGGTTTCTGGAAAAGCCTAAGATCGAGGAAATAAATCGAACCAACCTCAATACAATTAATGCCGGAATTTATATTTTAGAGCCAAAAGTTTTGGAAATGATTCCAAAATGCCAAAATTATTCCTTCGAATATCAATTATTTCCCTCGTTACTCCGCGAGAAAGCAAGATTTCAGGGCTTTGTGGCCGAAGACAACTACTGGTTAGACATTGGCACGCCGGAACGCTATCTCCAGGCTCATCAGGATCTGATGTCAGGGCGAATCAAAAGTTTCCAAATCAGTAAAGCCGGTAATTTTCAAAAATCCAACGGAGCCGAAATTGATGACGTGTCTTGTCTGGCGGACGGTTGTGTCATCAAACCGCGAGCCAGGATCATCAATTCAGTTTTAGGCAAAGGTGTGGTTGTCGCGGAAAATACAATTGTCCAAAACTCGGTGATCTGGGCAGGAACCAGAATCAGTTCCTCGACTGAAGTATTCGGTTCGATTATCGGCAAAGATTGCCTGATCGGAAGAAATGCGCTGGTCAGCAATGGTTCCGTCTTGGGAGATAGAACCATTGTCGCCAACTTTGCCTCGTATTAGTCCAACAGACATCCGGATAATCTGATTCCGGATAACATTTTCGGACGATAATGCTCAGAAAATTGGAAAAAAGCATATTTTACACATTTTCTTAATTCACAATTAAGAATATTGTCCCGGTATGAAAAAGATCACGACAGGAAATGTAAAAAATCTCAACTTACGCGATGTGGCGGTGGTTGCGTTTCGTTATAAATGGATGATTCTGCTGACCTTTCTGACGGCCGCTGCGGTGGCTGCCGTTTTAGCCTTTTATTTACCTGATCAATATGAATCCAGAATGAAGATTCTGGTCAAAAACGTCCGCGTCGAAAACCCGGTGACCTCGGAAAAAACCGGTGTCGCCGGCGACCCAAACGACGTTTCCGAAGCCCAGATCATTGCTCAAACCGAACTGTTAAAGAGTCGGGATTTGCTTGAACAAGTGGTTATTACCAACAATCTGGCTGAACCCGAACCCGGCCAAAAAGCGACTGCACAGGATGTTGAGCGAGCCGTCTATAAACTGGAGAAAGAATTAAAAGTTACGGCCATCAAAAAAGCGAATATTATCGAAGTGTCTTATTCTTCGAAATCACCCGAAACTGCCGCCGCAGTCCTTAATCAACTCTCAAAACTGCATTTGGATAAATATATTAAACTTCATCGTCCGACCGGCACTTCCGATTTTTTTAAGAACCAAACCGAACAATCGCAAAGAGATTTGCGTGAGGCCGAAAATAAGCTCTCAGAATTTCAAAAAAAGATGGACGTGGTTTCGATTACCCAACAGAAAGATCTGGGTTTGAACAAGTTCACCGAAGTGCAGGGACGCTTCAACGATCTCAACGGAGCAATTAAGGAAAACGATAAACGAATCGCGGAACTGGAAAAGCAATTAAGTGGAATGGAACGCCGAATCTCGACCCAAAGTCGGGTCATGCCAAATCAGGACTCGGTTGAACGTTTTAAGACGATGCTGGTCGAGCTGAGAAATCGCCGGACTCAGTTATTGAGCAAATTTCAACCCGAAGACCGGTTAGTCAAAGAAGTTGACGAACAGATCAAAACGACGACGGAAGCTCTCTCTAAAGCCACCCAAACAACTTATAGCGAACAGGCTTCCGACATTAATCCGTTACGGCAAAGTTTGGAAAGCGAATTGGCTAAAGCGAAAGTTGAACAAATGGGGAGGGTTGCCCTGCGCGGCAACTTAGAAGCTCAAGTCCGGCAATATCAGGATCAATTAAACAAACTAAAAGGCGCCACGACCGTCCACGATGATTTGTCGAGAGAGGTCAAGAAAGCTGATGAGATCAATCAGCTTTATGCCCAAAAGCAAGAAGAATCGCGTATTTCCGATGAGCTTGATAAACAAAAAATTTCTAACATCAGCATTGCCGAAGCCGCCGTGGTGCCGCGAGTACCAAACAAAACAAATCGGTCGCTGACTATTTTATTGGGAGCGGTAATGGGTCTTCTGCTCGGAATCGGCTGTGCCATTACGTCCGAATTTTTCCGCGAAACGGTTCACACCCCGTCCGAGCTCGAAGCCTTGACCGGTCTGCCGGTCGTCGCCACAGTTCCGCTAAATTCCAAACGACTCCGTAGACTGAATTTCAGGATTCAGCCGATCAATGCAGATATTGAACCTGAGTATTCGGATCACGAAACGGAGGAGCCGGTTATTATTGAGCCGCCGAAAAGCAGAAAGCAGGTGGTTTACGCCAAATATTAAACGCCATTTTGGACGTTTCGCAAGAGTGAGTTTATGCAACAGTATTTACAAGTATTTTTAAACGGAATACAAAAGAAAAATCAACGGGTCAAGAGTTTTGTGGTTCTTTTTACCTCGTATTTGCCCGAAGAAGGGGTTAGCTATGTGACCCAATCATTCGGTCTTGAATTATCACGGCGAACCGGAAAACGCACTTTAATTGCCGATGCTGAGCGTCTGGCACAAATAGATGTCATGAAATATGGCGAGGTGTCCCACTATTGTTTTCAAACCGACGTGCAAAATCTTTGGAGTTTACCGGCAGCCGAGGTCGCAGATGATGAAATTTTTGAGCCGGACGAAAGCGATGAGATGTATTTGCAGAACTACGGGAGCACCCCTTTGGAAATAATGGTCAACAATTTACAAACTCTCAGATATGCCTTTGACTATATTTTGCTTGATTGTCCGGCCCTCAGCGATTCGGACGATGTCACTTTTTTGGTCCCCGAAACTGATGGCGTGATGATCGTCGTTGAAGCCAATCAAACCAAACGCGAGCAAATCCAAAATGCTCAGCAAATGATTGAAAACGCTGAGGGAAATTTGCTTGGCTTTATTTTGAATAAGCGCCAATACACGGTTCCCGGTTGGATCTATAACCGACTCTAAAAGAAATTTATGTGTAACTATCGCTCCATTATTCTAAGTTCCATTTTTGTCATGCTTTTCGGCATTTTCGGCTTGGCTCAAAAAACTGATTCAAAGGAACCCTCCAAGTCTTCGGTCAGTGATGCCCCGAAATTAAAACAATTTGCAGAAAAGCGATACCGGCTCAACCCCGGTGATGTGATTGATATTATCTATCGCTACACGCCCGAATTTAATCAGACGGTGACCATTCAGCCCGATGGTTTTGTAATGCTCGAAATCGTCGGCGAGCTCAAGATCAGTAGTTTGACGCTCGAAGAAGCCCGTCAGAAAATTTTAGAAAACGCCTCAAAGCGATTGCGAGAGCCGGAAGTCAACCTGCTCCTCAAGGTCTTTCAAAAACCCTATTTTGTAGTTTCGGGTGAGGTAGTTCAGCCCGGCAAATTCGAAATGGATCAAAATATTACGGCCCTTCAGGCGGTGATGCTAGCCGGTGGATTTAAGGATTCGGCCAAAACAACCCAAATTTTGGTTTACCGCAAAATCAATTCGGAGACGGCCGAGGTTAAACTGCTCAACTTAAAAAGCATTAAGAAAACCAGTGACCTGGAAAATGACTTCGAGCTTCAATCCGGCGATATGATCCTGGTCCCACGTAATTTCGTGACCAAAGTCGAGCGTTTTATTAAATTTACGAGCTTTGCAAATATTTTTGCACCCTTTTTATTTTAGCGAAATTATCTAAATAGCAGGGCAATTGAGAAAACTGGGCAGAAACACGCGCGTTAGCAAGTGTGTCAATCCGCTGAGAAACACGCTTCTTAACAGTCGCGTTTCCGCCTCGGACGATTAGATTTATTTTGTTCACTTAGCAATTATTATTTATGACCACAACCAACGGACAGCTTGTCACCTTGACCCTTAAAACTGCGGATCTACTGTTACTGCTGTTTGCCTTGCTGGTGACAGAGGTCATCAATTATGCCCCGCAGTCAGAACTTAACGTGCTTGGATATTCGGTAGATTTTATGTCCAACCGGATAAAACTGAGCAACGCGATCTTATGCGGTTTGCTCCTGATCGTCTGGCATAGTTTTTTCAATCTCCGAGGGTTATACCGTTCACACCGTTTGCGGGGAATGCGCGAGGAATTCAGACAAATTTGTCAGGCATCCGCCCTTTCGGCCATAGCTTTGTTAATGGCGGCGCAGCTGGGTGATTGGAACACAATAAATCTCTGGGTCGTCGCCGGATTTTGGAGTTTTGCCGTTATCTTCTGCAGCGGAATCCGTTTTGCTTCGCGCCGCAGTTTGCGTTTTTTACGCCAACGCGGTCGAAATATGAAAACGATGCTGATTGTCGGTGGCGGTGCTCGCGGGCAACAGTTCGCCGAATTAATTTCGCAAAGAAAGGATTTAGGTTATCGCTTGCTCGGTTTTGTTGACAGTGATGCGGCTTATCAGAATCATACTCTGGCCGGAGCCGAATGGCTTGGAACACTCGAAGATCTGCCCAAAATCGTGGCCCGCGAGGCCATTGATGACGTGGCGGTGGCACTTCCGATAAAATCGAAATATGCAGAAATTCAACAGGTCATTACCCTGCTCGAAGAACAAGGCATCGCGATTCAATTGCTGTCGGACTTTTTCCCGCGTCATCTGGCGCGTTGTCAATCAGTCGAATTTGAAGGCGAGCCGCTACTTTTTATTCACAGCGCCCCGCAGTTTAGCTGGCGGACTGAATTCAAACGTTTATTTGATTTAGTCGGTGCCGTTATTTGGCTGGTTATATTGTCGCCGGTCTTTGTCCTTATCTCAATTCTGATCAAACTTGATTCAGCCGGCCCGGTCTTTTTCGTACAGGAACGGATGGGCTACAACAAACGGCGTTTTCGGATGATAAAATTTCGGACCATGGTGTTGGATGCCGAGGCAAAAATGGACGAGATCGAACATCTGAACGAAAAGACGGGACCGATCTTCAAGATCAAAAACGATCCGCGAATCACCCGTCTGGGTCGCTTTCTGCGCCAATCAAGCCTCGACGAAATCCCGCAATTATTCAATGTTTTGCTCGGTGATATGAGTCTGGTCGGACCGCGCCCGCTCTCGATTCGGGATGCCCTCAGATTAGAAGAATCCTGGCAAAAACGGCGTTTCAGCGTGCGTCCCGGCCTGACCTGTCTCTGGCAAATTTCCGGTCGTTCTAATCTTTCGTTTGAACAATGGATGAAACTTGATCTGGAATATATTGACCAATGGTCACTAAAACTTGATTGGCAGATCCTGGTCAAAACTATCCCCGCTGTATTAACTTCGCGAGGTGCCGTTTAGCTATTGAAATGAGAAGTCGGAATCAAACATCCAATTTGAAACATCCCGTCCGCCGTTCACCTCTGCTGTGGCTGATACCGACCCAGCTGATGGCGATCTTTGTGGCCGCGTCAGCCGCCATGGGCGAAAATCTGCTGCGCTTCTCACTGCTCGGCGGAATGCTGAGCGCGATGCTGGTACCATTGCTGATGAGCCTCGAAGCCGGACTTTTCGCGATCATGATCTTTGAGCCGTTTCGCGGTTTTCTGCGTCGCGCCCAGTATATTCTGGTTCCATATTCTCCGACCGAGCCGATTCATGTGCTGGTTCCGATCGTCACTTTATTGGCCTTTCTGATGGTTTTGTTTCGTCACAAACTCGAGACAATTCGTTTAACCCCGCTCGCGAGTTGGACTACAGCTCTGGCGGCAATTTGTTTTGTGCAAATATTTAACCCGAAACAGGGGAGCTTATTTGTCGGTTTTTCCGGCGGCCTATTCTATCTGGTGCCGATGGCCTGGTTTTATTTCGGGCAAGTTGTAAAGACTGACTTCGTTCCGAAACTCTTGCGGTTGATCGTGATCCTGGGGTTGATCGCTTCGCTTCACGGCGTTTATCAACTGATTTTCGGCTACCCGTATTTCGAGCAATATTGGATTGACAACACAGATCTTTACAGTTCAATCGCGGTTTTTAAGGTTCAGCGGGCATTGGCTACTTTTAACAATTCAGAAGAATGGGGCCGCTATATTCAAATCGGCTGTACGATCGCCATCGGATTAGGGATGTCCCGTCACGAAGGTCATAAACGCGGACTCTGGTTTGGAGCCGCCGCCCTGCTTTTTATAATGATCGCCTTCACCGGTCAGCGCACTTCAATTTTCGGATTAGTATTGTCGGGCGGAATTTTGTTTTTGACCGGTGCCAGAACGATGCCGGCTTTGATCGGGCGGTTAGGGTTAATGTTTGCCCCGGTTGTTCTGCTGGTGGCGTTATCTAATCCGTTGAGTGAGGATGCCGGCTATGAGCTTGACGAAAGTGATCGGGTCGGAGCGATGCTCACCCATACTACCAAAGGCACCATTAACCCGGCGGGTGAAGGCAGTCTCGAAGCTCGTTTTGACACCTGGTCACAACTTATTTCCCGGGATATTCCCTCAAACCCGGCCGGAATCGGGTTGGGGGCGACGACGCTCTCCGGTAGTCGCGAAAATACCGAAGATAGTGTGCCGATTGATAATCATTTTCTGAGTCTGGCGCTGTCGGCCGGACTTCCGGCGGCCTTGATACTCGCCTTTATTTTGATTCGGGCCGGTATTTTTTGTTACTACGGCTGGTTAAACACGGAGCCTGATTCAGAAGAATCTATCCAATGGCGGATCGCATTAGCCTTGATGGCGGCCTTTGTTCTCAATAACTTTTTCGGGACATCATTTATCATTTATTCAATCGCCCCGATCGGATGGCTTTTGGTCGGCTGGGTCAGCCTCAATTATCAGAATTTGAAGAATTCTAAACAAACCAAACTCGATCAGGCAGAGGCTGAATGGAAAAATTCTCGACAAACTTCGTATTTGTAAGAAATTAATAATGATGAACGGATCAGCGACAGTTCAAAACCAACATTTGACAGAGATTTCCGAATCCTGGCTGATGCCGCCAATCAACTTGAGTTTAGGTGCCGATGAAGTTCATCTCTGGATTGCCCGGCTTGACCATCACAACCCGAAAGAATTTGAGCAAATTCTGGCGGATGACGAGCAAGCCAGGGCGCACCGCTTTAGATTTGAAACCGATAGAAACAAATTTGTGGTCGGTCGCGGGCTTTTAAGAACAATTCTCGCCAAATATTTATCCACCGATCCCGCCCGGATCCGTTTTGAATACAGTTTACAGGGCAAACCCTGGCTTGGCGGAGAACAGCCTTCAAAACTTAAATTTAATCTTACACATTCCGCTAATTTGGCGCTCTATGCCGTTACTCTAAATCAGGAAATAGGTATTGATCTGGAATATCTCAAACCCTCTCTGATTGAGCCGGGGATGCTTCCGCTCTGTTTGACGCCCCGCGAAACAGCCCAATTCCAGACACTTTCAGAAAATGAACAAACTCTGTTTTTTTTCGATTGTTGGACTCGCAAAGAGGCCTACTTAAAAGCCAACGGCAACGGATTGTTGATATCGCCTGCTGAAATAGAGACCTCAGAGTTAGACCTGACAAATTTCAAGATCCAATCGCTGCCTAAAATTACGGGTTATCTGTCAGCTTTAGCGACCCAAGCCATTCATCCGCCTCTGAAATTTTGGCGAATCACTCCAAATTGCTGAAAATTCGTGGAAATTCCATTCTATTATCAATCTCTTAGCGCATATAAACAGGTTTTAACCGGAACGTTTCGATTTCGTTTCAGATGCAGAAGTTAAGGTTAAATTCTGAAATTAGAAAATATTTTTTACTGCGAGCAGTAACTTAAAGAACCAATGAGTGCCACCTTAATTGAACGACTTGAAAACCTATCACCTGCCAAACGGGTGCTGCTGGAACTGAAGTTAAAGGGAAGAAATACTCCCATCCAAAACCCTTTTTCGATTCCGTTACGCCGGAATTCTCAGTTTGCGCCATTAACTTATAATCAGGAAAGCTTACTTTTTTTAGAACAGTTAAATCCTCACACAGCGACCTATAATCTTTATGAAGCAGTGCGTTTAACCGGTCATTTAGATTTCGCGGCTTTACAGCAAACACTTGATTTAATCGTCGCCCGGCATGAATCGCTGCGCACAACTTTCAGGGAAATAAACGGTCAATGGCAGCAAATCATCTCGCCGCCCAAACAGGTTCCGATTCAAATAACGGATTTATCGCTCGACCCCGAAAGCGAACAGCAAGTATCTGACCAAATGAATACGGTCGTAAATCGCCCGATGGATTTACTGAACGGCGACTTATTTAAGGTAAATTTACTAAAAACGGCCGGTCGCGAAAACATTCTGTTGGTAACCATTCATCACATTATCAGCGACGGCTGGTCGGTCGGAGTGTTTTGGAAAGAATTTGTAAATTATTATCAAAGTTTTTCTCAAGGAAAAGCCCCCGCGCCAGCGAAGCTACAAATTCAATTTGGTGATTATGCGGTCTGGTCTCGCGAACAATTAGAAAGTGACTTGGTCCGTCAAACTGAATATTGGAAAAACCAGCTTCAGGCGGCCCCGGCTTTGCTGGAATTGCCAACCGATCATCCGCGTCCGGCGGTTCAGAGTTTTCGGGGTGCCGAAGAAATCATGACCTTTCCGATTAGTCTCCGCGAAGGTCTTAAAAAAATCAGTCAGCGCGAAAATGTCACTTTGTTTATGACCTTGTTGTCAGCTTTCAAAATATTGCTGACCCGCTACACCGGACAAACAGATCTGGTGGTAGGTTCACCGATTGCCGGACGTAATATCACCGAGACCGAGGATTTGATCGGTTTTTTTGTCAACACGCTCGCTCTCAGAACAGATATTTCGGGAGACCCGACCTATCGCGAGTTATTGGGGCGAATCAAAAATACGACCCTTGATGCTTTTTCACATCAGGAACTGCCGTTTGACAAAGTTGTCGCCGCTCTGTGCCCGGAACGCAGTCTGAGTTATAACCCTATTTATCAGGTGGCCTTTGCGCTGCAGCCCGGTTCCGATTCTTCTTTGCAAATTCCCGGTTTAGAAATTGAACCGATCAAACTCGGTTCAGTGACCGCAAAATTTGATTTATTCCTCTCCGCCAAAGAAGTTCCTGACGGTTTAACGGTCACGGTCGAATACAATACGGATTTGTTTGAGGCTTCAACCATCCGGCGCTTAATTGTCCATTATCAAAATCTGCTCGAAACGTTATTGACCAACCCGAATTTGCGGGTTTCGGAGTTTCCGTTATTAAGCCAAAATGAACGGCATCAAATTTTGAATGAGTGGAATAACACCACGACCGAATACCCAGATCAATGTTTGCACGAACTTTTTGAGATTCAGGCCAAACAAAACCCCGAAAAAGTTGCGGTATCTTCAGACAAAGGCCACCTTAATTACCAAGAGCTGAACTCCAAATCCAATCAAATTGCCCGGCATCTGAGAAAACTCGGCGTTAGTCCAAATTCGCCGGTCGGGATTTTGATGGAACGCTCGAATCTGATGACCACCGGCATTCTCGGAATTCTCAAGGCGGGCGGGGCATATCTTCCGCTGGATTTGAGCTATCCGTCAGACAGATTGCAATATATGCTCGAGGATGCTCGGGTAAATGTAATTTTGACCACTCTCGAAAACTTTCCGCACTTGCCGAAAACAACGGCTCAGGTAATCTGCCTCGATAGCGATTGGGAAAGGATAGCGGCTGAAAGTCCGGAAAATCTTGAAAACGTCAATCAATCGGCAGATCTGGCTTACATTATTTACACCTCAGGTTCAACCGGCAAGCCCAAAGGGACCTTGATTCCGCACCGCGCCGTCAATCGTTTGGTCTTTAACACAAACTACGTCCAAATTGATTCGACCGACCGGATCGCACATATTTCAAATGTCTCATTTGATGCCGCGACGTTTGAATTGTGGGGGGCATTGCTCCACGGTGCCGAACTGATTGTCCTCCATAAAGATCTGGTTCTTTCGCCGACGGAATTTATCGCCCACTTACGGAAACAAAAAATTTCGACGATGTTTTTGACCACTGCCCTTTTCAATCTGTTGTCACGCGAAAATCCAAATGCGTTTCAAACTCTCAAAACACTGATGTTCGGCGGCGAGTCCTGTGATCCGGCAACAGTTCGGCGGGTGTTGGAACATAATCCACCCGAAAGATTGCTCCATGTCTATGGTCCGACCGAGACAACTACTTTTGCCACCTGGCATCATATTCGAAGCGTTCCGCCGGAGGCCCAAACTATTCCGATCGGCCGCCCGATCGCCAACACCGCAATTTATATTCTGGATTCAAACATGAACCCGGTTCCGGTTGGCGTTCCGGGCGAAATATTCATCGGCGGCGATGGATTGGCCAATGGTTATCTGAATCGCCCACAATTAAATGAAGAAAAGTTTGTTTCGGTTTCGGCCGGCAAAATTTCCGACGATAATCTCAGATTGTATCGAACCGGGGACATTGCCCGTTATTTACCGGATGGAAATATCGAATTTATCGGGCGGAAAGACAATCAGATCAAACTTCGCGGATTTCGGATCGAATTAGGCGAAATCGAATCCGCACTTAATTCACATCCCGATATCAAAGACGCCATCGTGCTGCTCGCCGAAAGTAACGGTGAGAAAAAATTGGTCGGCTATTTCGTGTCCGAATCTGCCCTGGCCACCGGGCACCTCCGGGAATTTCTCAAGCAAAAGCTCCCGGAGTTTATGATTCCGGCCTTGTTCATCGAAGTTGCTCAGTTGTCGCTCAATCCGAACGGTAAAATTGACCGGCGTCAGCTACCGGATTTGACCGAACTGACCACTGATTCCGGAGCGGCGACGGCCGTGGCCACGGATGAACTGGAGTTAAAACTAACCTGGATCTGGCAAAAAGTCCTCGGACTAAACTCGGTCAGCCTCCAGGACAATTTCTTTGAATGCGGAGGACATTCGTTAATCGCTGTCCGTCTTTTTTCCGAAATCGAGAAAACGCTCGGTTGTCAGCTTCCATTGGCGACCTTGTTTCAGTCCCCGACCATCGAACAGTTAGCAAACTTAATCCGTCAGGGTGGATGGAAATCAAGCTGGGGTTCAGTGGTGCCGATGCGCCCCAACGGAAATAAAACACCTTTTTTCTGCGTTCATGCGGTCGGCGGTAATATTCTCGAATACCACGACCTGGCCAAATATTTAGACGCGGACCAACCATTTTACGGGCTTCAAGCGCTTGGTTTAGACGGAACAACGACCCCGCTCACCGACATCGAAGAAATGGCTGCCGCTTATTTAAGAGAGGTGCGGCAAATTCAACCCTCAGGTCCCTTTTATCTCGGCGGGCGATCCTTCGGCGGGACTGTCGCCTATGAAATGGCCCGGCAATTGTCCGAACAGGGTCAGGAAGTTGCGCTGCTGGCCATTTTCGACAGTTATCCGAAAGGCTGGTTGAAACTTTGTACTGAAAGCGAAGCCCGACGTTTCCAAAAAGATTTTCTAAACCTCAGAATCAAAAGACATTTAGAGAACTTGAAAAAACTTGGACCGCTTGAAAAAGCCAACTATTTGCTGACCAAAGCCAATTACAAAAAACGCAAATACCAGAATCTGCTCTGGCAATTTACCCAAAAATTGGGTTTTGGAAAAGCTAAATCAGTCAATAACACCATTCGTGAGATTGAAGAAATAAACTATCTGGCAATCAAAAACTATATTCCGAAACTCTATGCGGGAAAGATTACATTCTTTTGCGCGACCGAAGAAGTTTGCCCGGAAGAAAATTTGACGGGTTGGCAGCGATTAGCCCTGGGCGGAGTCGAGGTCGTGGAGGTTCCCGGCGATCATCAAACGATGATCAAGGAACCATTTGTGCAGGAATTGGCCAGAGCGCTCGGGGAAAATATTGGTCATTCAACCCCCAACTAAATCTGAAGATATTTTTTGGAAGGAATAACTTGTGATGTATTTTATAGCAATTTCACTTATGGCTTTTTGGTTCACCGAACGGCTGACTTTTGTCAATGATTATCTATATCAGACAATCAACGGATTAGCCGGACGTTCCTGGATCTTCGACACTTTGATCGCGCTGCCGTTAGAGAGTAATTTGGTCATCCTTTTGCCAGCAGAGTCCGTTGGACCGAGGACGTGAACCGATTGTCTCGATCGCTCATAGTCAAAGCACCCTAAAAAAGCCGGAAATCTTAGAGTTTGCGGTCTAGGGTCGGCCCAAGGCTCGCCTCGGACGGTTCAGACTATGCCGGTCTCAGCCATCATCACGTCTACCCCGGCAGCGGCAAAGTTCGCCAGATCGGCGGCCGTAGCTTGCCCTTGGGG
>JANOEF010000047.1:0-5128 GCA_031413075.1 Acidobacteriota bacterium
GTTTAGGTTCAACGATTGACTTGCCGATAGTTGCGTCAATGGTTGCACCTTTAGCAGTTCAGGCAAACTCAAGGTGTATACCGGGTGCGGTTGTAATAAGTCTGTTCCAAACGGTCTTGATTGTCCGAATGGTTTGCCATGTACTATTGTAAATGGGTGCCTAAGCACCCATTATTATTCATAATTGCTCAAGTAAAGTTTGCCTTCATCATCCACCAATCCAAGAATTACCCGGTCGAGCCACCCAAAACGCAGTAATTGACAATTGACAATTGACAATGAACAATGAAGAAAAACCCTATCTGATCGCCAAAAAGCGTAATGATCGTAATTAAAAAGCCAGGTTATACACCCGGCTTTTTTAGTTTTTTGGAGAGAAAGAGAAACTGATTTGAGTCATTTTGTCATTTTAAGATTGGATTATTGGAAGAAATAAAAACCAATGACCAATGACTAAAATAGCCAATCTATAATATTTATTGACAAAACTTAATATAATGGTATTCTTTCAATGAAAATAAACGAAGGAGTTTAGACATTATGGCAACATCAACCTTGAACATTTCTCTCCCCGAAACACAGCGAATTTTCGTTGAACAAAAAATTAAGAGTGAAGGCTATAGCACCATCAGTGAATATGTCCGTGAACTGATTCGGGCCGAGCAAAGAAAAGATCAAGAGAAAGAACTGCAACGGGAAGAGTTGCGGAAAGAAATATACAAAGGTGTGGATGATATACGAGAAGGGCGTTTTATTTCGCTGGAAACCCCGGAAGATTATGAGCAGTTAGCAGAAACTATAATCAAAGAAGGTCGTGAGAAGCTTGCGAAGAGACAAAATAATAAATAAGCAAACACGGCGGACTGAACTTTCCGATTTTGCCAAACGTGATCTTGATGAAATATGGTCTTATATTAACCTTGATAATAGCCAAAATGCCGATAATTTGATTAAAGAATTTTTACAGAAATTCAGAATGTTGGCGGAGAATCCGAATTTAGGAAGATCACGAGACGAAATTTTTCTCAATTTGCGAAGTTTTCCACATAAAAAATACCTCATTTTTTATGTTCCAACAGAAGTTGGAATCGAAATTTTCAGAGTCATACACAGTTCAAGAAAAATCGAAGATTTATTTGATGATATTTTCGATGATTTAGAATCAATTGATAATGAGTAATGAAGGAAAACTCTATTTGATTGTAAAATAGGTGTTTAGTCCGCTACCGTCATCTATCCTCAAGAGAAAAGATAATTCTATTCGTCATTGCTCAAGTAAAGTTTGCCTTCATCATCCACCGATCCAAGAATTACCCGGTCAAGCCAGCCAAAACGTCCCAATACATTTGGTTGAGGAGTTTCGTCCGCGTCAGGCACACCATTGTTTAATATTAATAGCCGCAATCTTCTTTTAGTTATTATCTTGACACATACATATATTTCTGTATAATTAACTCGTGAGATTTGAGTGGGATGAAAATAAAGATCAGGCAAATATCAGCAGGCACGACGGCGTGCGTTTTGACGATGCGACTAAAGTTTTCAGTGACATTTGGGCAATTGAGGAAGCTGATCCTGACCACTCAACCGCCGATGAAAAGCGATTTACAATTATTGGTTTAGCTGACTCGCGACTTTTGCGAGTTACTTACAAAATAATTGGTGATAAAACTGCCGACGAAGTAATTCGCATCATCTCGGCTCGCATCGCCAAAACGAAGGACAAAGAAAGCTATGAAAACGCCAGAAACAAATACGACCGATAAATCTTTCGAGATCGAATACACTGATGCAGATATTCAAGAAATGCGCGAAAGCGGATATTCTGAAGATGAACTCCCGACGGTAGGCAAACATACTTTTCGACGGGCGCGCCACATTACCCCGCGTCATGAGCAAAAAATCAAAATCACGATGTATGTGGATGCCGACATTCTTGATTTTTTCAAAGAGCGGGCGAAAGAACCAAACGCTTCGCCGTATCAAACCCAAATCAACAACGAACTTCGCGCCGTGATGAATCGAAAACAAACAGAGGTTGAGGACGAAGTGGTAACAGTTTCAATGCTTGATAATCCGGCATTCATTTCCGCGTTGGCTGAAAAACTGAAGGCGGCGTGATTGGCGAGTCCAACAAACGCTGAACGCCCTTGGTTGAATTGTTTAGCCCTTTGGCTGGCTTTCTTCCAAGTGCAACACAGTGTATTTTTATCAATACGTCAGAACCGCCTGCGGTAGCGGGTGGTTTAAGCTAACATTGTAACTCTTAAACTTGAACCATTCCGTAGGCGCAAATGGTTCTGACCTGAAAACAATAATTTGGTCTCTATGCTTACCAACAGCCCAAAGCCAGGCGAATCGTCCGATACAGACGTTTGTTTTGTAACTCCAGCCATTTTTTTTCGTCAAAATATTTGAAAATTTTCTTGCAAAATACTCAAAAATGTATCAAATATGTATAATATAAATATGTATTTTGAATGGGACGAAAATAAAAACGAAGAAAACATCAGAAAGCACGATGGGATTAGTTTTGAAAAAGCACTCAAAGCTTTTGATGACCCCGTTGCACTTTCTTTAGAAGATTCCGAACATAGCAACAATGAAGAAATACGATATGCTGTGGTTGGAATGTCTGAATTTGGGTTGATTTTCGTTTCTTTCACTTATCAAGATGAAAGTATCCGTCTTATTTCCGCACGAAAGGCAAGTAAAACAATGGAGAAAAAATATGACGAACAAAAATTTTGACAAAGAACAAATCGAAACCGAAGACGAATTGGATGCCCGTTTTAGTAGAATGAAAATATTGCCGCGTGGTACTTTTGCCACGCCAAAAGGCGCAACTGACCTGAAAAACTGTAAAGTTAAAATCACGATTTTGCTGGATGCTGATATTTTGGGATTTTTTAAAGAGCGTGCCACCGAAAAAGGTAATCCTCCGTATCAAACGCAAATCAACAATGAATTGCGAAAGGCGATGGAAAATCTCAAGCAACCCAAAGGCGAAGTTATAACCATGGAAATGCTTGATAATCCGGCATTTATTTCCGCGTTGGCTGAAAAACTGAAGGCGGCATAATTGATAAGTTCAACAAACGCTGAACGCCCTTGGTTGAATTGTTTAGCCCTTTGGCTGGCTTTCTTCCAAGTGCAACACAGTGTATTTCTTATCAACACGTCAGAACCACCTGCGGTAGCGGGTGGTTTAAGCTAACATTGTAGATCTTAAACTTGAACCATTCCGTAGGCGCAAACGGTTCTGACCTGAAAGCATCTATGTAAATTGTTCTCTATCCTTACCAACAGGTCAAACTCAAAATTGAGACCGATATTCCAAACTTTCTAATTCCGGAATCTCAAACATTTTCCCCCAATTCATTGGGTGCATAATCTCGCGCATTCCTTTGGGAATAAAGTGAAAGAAAATGAGATGGCAAAAATTTTCTTGCTCAGGGTCAAAAATTCGATCGCGGTAATGCCATTGGCTGGAGCCGGAAAAGATAATTCCGCTGCCCGGCTTCAGTGAAAAAGCTGAATATGATGACTGGGATGCTGTTGACTCACTTGATCATTGCTCAAGTAAAGTTTGCCTTCATCATCCACCAATCCAAGAATTGCCCGGTCAAGCCACCCAAAACGTCAGCACCAATGCACAATTAACAGTTGACAATGGACAATGAAAGAAAAGCCTATCTAATCGCCAAAAAGCGTAATGATCGTAATTAAAAAGCCCGGTCACACACCCGGCTTTTTTAGTTTCTGGAGAGAAAGGGAAAATTTAAGTGGCGGCAAAGATGCCGTAAAGGTCTAAAATTTCAAGATTGACGAGATTACCGTTTTTGTCGAAACTGTGGATAATATCAGACTTTTATTGGCAACTCCCTAAAAGTTATGGATTAAGTGAGACTTTCAGTGAAAAGTGATGATTGCGTCAAAAACTAGGCTACTTGCAGTTGCGGAGAATTCTGTTCTTCAATTAGTTTCAGAGCTTCGGCTTCGGTGATATTTTCCAAAAAAGCGTCCATTTGCAGACGATAGATAAAACCATCGTGTTCCCATCTACCGTTTCTAAAAATCTCGCCTATCCCATTTTTAAATCTGCCAATGATTTCAATTTTTTGGGTTTCTTCATCTTTTGCGGCAACATATTGATAACTCATAAACTAAATTCCTTTTGGTCTTGCAATTTTAGAAGCGATTGTTTTCATTATGTCCAAAATTTCAGCATCCCTTTCTTTGCTTGTTTTTGGATTCCTGCGCTCTTCGTAAAGACCGTGAGTTTCCGTTTTTACACGAAAACTCTCTTTTGTATGAAATTGTAGCTCAAATTTCTGTTTTTGTGAAGAAATAATCGTCACATTGATTCCCCGATAACCGCTATCATTTGGCGTTTCTGCCAACGTCCACGCATCCCAAATCTTTCGCACATTATAGCCTCGACTTTCCAATTCACTTAAAACTTGGTCGTAGCCACTTCGATAGTCATCAGGAGAAAAAATCATGGTATAGCGCAAAGTATCATTATTTCGCTTGGCTTCGCTTGCAATAGAATTGTTCCATTTAATCGCGCTATTGCTCAATTTGTCTGCCAAACTACTTTCATCTTTGAATTTGTTTTCTAAGCCTGTAAGTTCAGAATTATTCAATGCGGCGATTGATTTCAAATCTTTCGTAATCGCCGGCTCATTTTTCTGCGCCTTATCTAAAAGTTGTTTCGCCGCGTCCGAAGCCTTATTTTTGAAGTTGAGAATTTTCACGTCCTTTGATTCTCGCACAATGTTCTTATCTGCCAAAATCTTTGTTAAAGGCTTCCGACAAATTAATTCGTCGAATCGCTTGTCAGTTTTTAGGGAAAGAGTGAAAAGTGATGATTACACTAAAAAAGCCAGGCCACGCGCCCGGCTTTTTTAGTGTGGAGAGAAAAAGCGAAAATCTAAGCGGGTTCAAAGATGCCGTAAAGGTCTAAAATTTCAAGACTAACGAGATTCCGGTTTTCGTCGAAACTGCGAATAATTGAATTCCGTGTCAAATATATTATCCTGGATTACGCATTAGCGAGATCTAGACGAACAGGCAGAAACGCGACTGTTAAGGAGCGTGTCCGGCTTGGACAAAAAATGAAAGC
>JANOEF010000048.1:0-12310 GCA_031413075.1 Acidobacteriota bacterium
CCCCAATAAAAAACGGGTTTCCGGTATAAAATATGTCGGCAATGCAACTAAAATTCCAGGTCAAATTGTGAAGGATTTAGTAAAATGATTGGAACGCCAGCATCTTGCTGACAGTTCACGGGGGGGGGGGGCGAAAAAGTCGTTGCGAGTTTGCAATTTCATAGAAATTGAGAACATTGCAAATGATTACTTTGCTTTTTACATTCTCAAATAACAAACACATTTTCGCGTTGGAAGCCAACGCTCATTGCCAGCAAGATGCTTGCGTTACAGCCGTGGGAGGTTCTAAAAAATATGCAATGGATTGTCTTTTTTTCATTCATTTTATTGAATTTAGCGGTTTCAGTTGGGGCGCAGACTGTTGCCGAAATGTCTCCGTTGGAATTCGGGCAAACCGTCGAAAAAGAAATCAACCCGCAAGCTAGGCATTTGTATAAAGTCAGGCTTGAAGCGGGGCAATTCGCCAAATTTGAAGTTACTCAAAAAGGTGGAGATGTGGTGCTGATGGTGGTTGCGCCGGAAAATAAAAATCTGGTTGAAATCAAAAATTTAGTCGAGGGCGAAGGAGTTGAAGTCGCCTCAATCGCGGTGGATAAAACCGATGATTACGAATTTCGGATTCTCAATTTTGGCGAAAAAGTAGGAAGTTACTCTGCCAAAATTGCCGAATTACGCCCCGCTACTTCGGAAGAAATAAATTTCACAGCGGGCTGGAAACTGCAAAATGAAGCCATCAAACTTGCCTCTCTTAATCCAACTGCCAATGCCATCGAACAAGCAATCGGCAAATTTGACCAGGCTCTCGAAAAATTTACTTTGGCAAAAGCAGTGCGTGAACAAAACGCCGCTTTGCATAACATTGCAACTCAAAACAGCCGTCTGGGAAAAAGGCAAAAAGCCATCGAATATTATCAGCAAGTTTTGCAAAAGTATCAGGCAACCGGCAGAAAAAGGGAAACCTCGGTTGTGCTGGAAAGTATCGGAAAAACCTACTCCGCACTAGGCAAATGGCAGAGCGCGTTGGAATATCTGGCAGAAGCTATTGCTGTTGCCAAAGAAGCCGATGTTGATATGACTCAAATCGCAAGTTTGGCTGAGATGGGGGCGATTTATGAAAAACTGGATGATTTTGACAAATCCGAACTGCTTTACCGACAGAGTTTGGAAAAAGCAAAAACTATTAAATCGGCAATGTTTATGGCAGTTGCCTTAAACGGCTTGGGCAAAGTTGCTCATCATCGTAAAAATTACGCCCAGGCTTTGGATTTCTTTCAACAAGCCTCCGAAGTGGAAAAAGAAAGCCTCGATCATCGGAACGAGGTTCTTTATGTGGACAATATCGGGCAAACTTATTTCTCCATCCGAGAAACACAAAAAAGCCTCGAATTTTTCCAACGCTCTTTGGAACTGAGTCAGCAAAAAGGCGATAAAGTCAAAGAAGCAAGGACTTTGCGACATCTCGGCAGAGTTTATCTGGAATCTGGCGAACTCCCGAAATCGGACAATTTACTGCTCAAATCTCTGCAAATTTATCGCCAAATCGAAGACCCGACCCAATTAGCCGAAACACTTTTTTCATTGGCAAAGGTCAAGCAAAAATTGGGCAAATCGGACGAGGCGCAAACCTATTTGGAAGAAGCGTTAAAGCTGATTGAAGTTTTTCGCTCGAACATCAGTTCCAACGAATTGCGTGATAGTTTTTCCTCAACGCTCTACGATTTTTACGGTCTTTATCAGGAACTTTTGATGAAGCGTCATACGCAAGAACCGAACAAAGGCTTTGCAGAAATGGCTTGGCTGGCATCTGAGCGGGGACGCGCCCGCAATCTTTTGAATCTGCTAAACGAATCAAATGCAGATATTTCCGAAGGCGTGAACAAAGATTTATTGGGAAAAGAACGCGAAACTTACACTCTCTTGAATGTCCGGCTGGAAAATTTGACACGGGTTTTGGGCGGAAAAAATACTCCGAAACAGGTTGAAACGCTCAAACAGGAAGTTGAAGAAATTCGCGGAAATTATCAGTTGATTCAGTCGAAAATTCGTGAACAAAGTCCGCGTTACGCCGCCTTGACGCAACCGTCACCGTTGAGCATCAAAGAAGTCCAAACTCAATTATTAGACTCAAATACGGCTCTGCTATCCTACTCGCTCGGCGCGGAAAAAAGTTTTCTGTGGCTGATTACCAAAGATAATTGGCAGGTTTTTGAATTGCCGAAACGGGCGGAAATCGAAGCTAAGGCGCGAAAACATTACGAACTTTTGACGGCGCGAAATCTGAAAATAAAATTTGAAACGCCGGAAGACAAACGCACCCGAATTGCCAAGTCGGATGCCGAATTTCCGCAAGTCGCCAACGAACTGAGCCAAATTCTACTCGATCAAGTTAAAAATTTGCTTGGCAATCGCAGACTTTTGGTAGTTTCCGACGGCACTTTGCAATATGTCCCATTTGCGAGTTTGAAATTGAATAATCGGTATTTGATTGAAAATAACGAAATCGTCAATCTGCCGTCTGCTTCGGCTTTGGGAATTTTGCGGCGTGAAACTTTGGGCAGAAAACCCGCACCCAAAACAGTTGCAGTTCTGGCAGACCCCGTTTTTGAAGTCACAGACGAAAGATTTACTTTTGCCAAAGTTAAATTGAAAAAAGACGTAACCGCTACCCGTTCCGCCGGAATTGATGATTTAACTCGTTCAATGCGTGATTTTAGCGAAACCGAATTAAGCCTTGCCCGTTTGCCGTTCACCCGTAAAGAAGCCGATACGATTGCTAAATTAGTCCCCGCCAATCAACGTCGGGTAGCCGTTGATTTTGCCGCCACCCGCCAACTTGCGCTGTCGGATGAGATGAATCAATATCGAGTTTTGCATTTTGCCACCCACGGTTTTTTGAACAGCAAAAACCCCGAATTGAGCGGACTTGTTTTTTCATTAGTGGATGAGAACGGCAAACCGCAAAATGGTTTTCTGCGAACCGACGAGATTTTCAATCTCAAACTTTCTGCTGATTTGGTCGTGCTTTCGGCTTGCAAAACGGGGCTCGGCAAAGATGTCCGCGGCGAGGGGGTGATCGGGATGACGCGGGGCTTTATGTATGCCGGGGCATCACGGGTGATGGTTAGTTTTTGGGATGTTAATGACGAAGCCACCGCTGCGCTAATGGCACAGTTTTACCAAAAACTTTTGGTTAATAAAATGAGCCCGTCTAAAGCTTTACGCGAAGTTCAACTTTCTTTTTTGAAAAGCCGGAGTCACGCCGATCCGTATTTTTGGGCCGCCTTTACGCTTCATGGCGAAGTTTAGAAAGAGAAGGCGGATGAATATGGATTCCACAGATCTTCGCGGAAATAGTTTTTGAGAAATCAGTAAAAATCACATCTTCCCGTGTCTAACCGTGTCCCAGCTCTGTTCAGAAACCCTTCAACATTTGAAGTTCAAAATCTTTGTGCAGTCCCAATCTTTTGAGCCAATCAATTTGTTCCTGCATCAATGTCGGCAGATAAATGACATCGGCCAGGGCATAATGAACCAGTTCATCAGTCCAGACCCCATCCCAGTTTTGGTTAAATTTGGCACGTTGGCTTTTGTCCAGATCAACTGCAAAATAGCGGTAGAGAGTTTCGGCTAAACTAACCGATTGCCCCGCCCCTTTGGTCAAAAATTTTTCAGCGATCATCGTGCAAAAAACATTCTGAACGCGATACCCGTTTTCCCGCAGAAAACCTAAATCAAATCGAGCATTGTGAAAAATTGTGGTGATTTCCGGGTTTCTCAGTAGCTCCGATAACGCGCCGAGCGAAACACCTTCGGAAATCGGAACCAGAACATTAAATTTGCCATCGGAAAATTGAACCGAAAAAAGTTTGCTTTTGGCGGCGCTCAAGCCCGAAGTTTCGGTATCGCAGCCGATAGCAACGGCTCTCGAAAGTTTTTCGTAAGCCGATTTAATCTCTTCATCAGTGCGGGCCACCAAAATTTCCATGGGAAAGATTGTAGTTGAATTTTTGGCAATAAAAAAGAGAGGAGTGTGTATTCCATTGAAAATTAGCGTTAATTCGGGTTCAGCAAAAGTCTCCTGCAAAATTCGCGGAACTCACGGAAATTAAAGCAAAACTTGCCAAAATTTTAGCTTTCCAAATTAATTTCTATTTCTAAAAAAAAAACATCCCATTCAAACTTTTGACCTCACGCCTGCGAAGCTCGTCGTAATCTGTCCATGAGGGCCAACCCGAGGCCTTTTTCTTCAACTGTTTGGCAATAAATCGTCTCAATGTTTGTGGCATCACATTGGCGGAAAAAGGCAAAAACCTGATGGGCGTAATCCTCAACTGAGGCACAGATTTTTACCAAATCAAACTCATTTTGAGACTTACTTAATCCAATAAATGCAGAATTTCCGTAATTCGTAATTCGTAATTCGTAATTCGTAATTAAAACAATTTTTGCCCGGGGCGAGTAATGCCGATGTTTCAAACCCGGACTCTTCACGGCTTCGCCTTTTTTGATTTGATAAATGATTGTATCGGGAATAACTGTTTGTAATTGCTCAAGCGTAATCGCGCCCGCCCGCAAGACGAGCGGTATCTCGGAAGTGCAGTCAACCACGGTTGATTCAAGCCCGAAAATGGTTTGGTCACCTTGCAGAATGCCATCAATTCGGGTGTTCAGATCCTCGAAAACCGCTTGCCAGGTGGTTGGACTCGGTTTACCTGAAAGATTAGCCGATGGCGCAACGACCGGCGTTCGGCAGGCTTTGAGGAATTCCAAAGCCAGTTTGCTATTCGGCATGCGGATCCCGATGGTATTTAAATTGGCGGTCGCTATGAGCGGAACTTCATGGCGTTTTGGCAGCACTAAAGTCAGTGGCGAGGGAAAAAAAGCTTTGATAAATTTCTGTGCCGTCGAATTGATTTCAGACGCAAGCAGTTGGATTTGCTCCAAATCGCCGATATGTGCGATCAGCGGATTATCAGGCGGACGCATTTTGGCCTCAAAGATTTTGGCCACTGCTTTTTCGTCAAAAACATTGGCGCCGAGTCCATACACGGTTTCGGTCGGAAAGGCGACCAATCCGCCGCGTTGGATGATTTTGGAAGCCTCGGTCGGCGAAGTGGTCAGGAATGTTTTCATGAGCTTTCGGATTATGTCCGACCATTTAATTTGGCAAACCACCAGCGCAAACCGACCAAAAGAAAACGCCAGTCTTTGAAAAATTCGGGCGGTTTGCCTTCAAAATAATGCCCGATAAATTGCAGAATCCAGCCAATCACAAAAAGCCCCAATGCAATTTTCCAAAGTCCGCCGATAAAAAAACTCGGAACAATCAGCAAAATTGAGAGCGCAATCATCGGAATACCGATTTGGTGCGTGATTTGATTAATCTTGTTTTGATGACTTTTGGAATATTCGGCAATCCATTCGTCCCAGGTTTTTCCGCCCATAATTTTAACTCCTCATCAATCAAATTTTAACGATTTCAAATATTTTACAAATTCGGGGGCGAGGTCATGGCGTTTCATTGCAAATTCGACAGTAGCAATCAAAAAGCCGAGTTTGTCGCCGGCATCGTGACGCCGTCCTTCCAGTTTAACGGCATAAAAAGGTTTTCCTTCGTTGAGCATCAAGCGCATCGCATCGGTAATTTGAATCTCACCGCCCGCCCCTTTCGGGGTTCGTTCAATCGCGTCAAAAACATCAGGCGTCAAAATATAACGTCCGATGATGGCTAAATCAGACGGGGCATCTTCAAACTTCGGTTTTTCGACCATATCTTTGATTTTGAAGACATTCGGCTCGACTTCTTCGGCATCAATTACCCCGAAACGCGAAATTGCTTCGCCGGGAATCTGCATCGTCGCGATGACCGGGGCTTGATATTTATCAAAAACCTCGATCATTTGTTGCAGAGCCGGTTTTTCCGCATCAACCACATCATCTGCCAGCAAGACGGCAAAGGGTTCGCTTTCGGCAAAATCTTTGGCCTGGTAAATGGCGTGTCCAAGTCCTAAAGCCTGGCGTTGGCGGGTGTAACTGATTTTACAGAGTTCAGAAATAGCCCGAACTTCGGCAAAAAACTCGGTTTTCCCTTTTTCCTGCAAAAGCTGTTCGAGTTCGTAAGAAATATCAAAATGATTTTCGATCGCGCTTTTGTCGCGGCCGGTCACAATCAGAATTGATTCGATGCCCGAGTCCACGGCTTCTTCGACGGAATATTGAATCAGGGGTTTGTCCACCAAAGGCAGCATCTCTTTGGGCGATGCCTTGGTCGCGGGTAAAAATCTGGTTCCCAAGCCGGCGGCGGGAAAAACTGCTTTACGAATTTTCTGTGTCATAATTTTAGGTATAAGTTTATCAAGAATTAGCCCAATACTCCATCCATACATCCATACCGCAGAGCGGAGCGCGGTTGGTTGGTGATGGAGGGCTTTTCCATCACCAATCGTGCTTTCAAATGATTGTTTCCTAAGTTGTTGAATTCACTCAAGTTTGCTATAATTACGGAGTAATTATGAAAGCCTTCAAGTTCAAAATCAAACGTCTAAGTCAAGCGATTGTTGCCAAATTTGATAACACGCTTGACTTGGCTCGTGAACTTTATAATGGTGCGCTTCAAGAACGCATCGGAGCTTACCAAGAACGTCAAATTTCTCTCAATTATTACACTCAAGCCAATCAACTGGCTGAAACTGCGGGAATAGAAAATGCTTGACCACATCGGACGCCTCGCGTCCGGCAAGGTTCGGGGGCGACAGTCTCAGAAAAAAAATCTGAATTAAAGCGTTATTTGACCATTTGTCTGATCATTTCAACTTCGCGGTCAAAATTATTTCCGATGTCGCTAACCTCTCTTTTGATAAGCACCTCAGGAATCACACTTTCATCTTTTTGAGCATTCAGCGGCGGTTGAAAATAGACCGGAATATCAATTTCGACTTTTGAATTCGGCAAGCTCAGGAAAAAATAATTGCCTCCGTTAATGCCTTGTTTATTGCCGCCTGTCGTTTGCCCGACGATTTTGGCAAGTTTGTTTTTTTGCACATAATCAAGAAATTGGAAAGTGGCCGAGGCATTACTGGAATCGGCGATTATATACGCCTGACCTTGGAAATTATTCGAATAGGGTTCAACGGCCGGATAGTTTTCTCGACCGCTAATTTCAAAATATTTATCATCAAATTTACGAAACAAAGGAGTAGGAACTCCGTTTTGTAGTGCGAATTTTAATTCATCGCTATACGTGCTGATGTTTTTTAAAAGCTCAGGCTGAGCGGTAACATTCCGCACTAAGCGTCGGCTTTCGGCATAAGGCATGAGCTTTTTCTGGGCTAAATATTTAGAGAGTTCAAACCCGAGGTCCATACTGCCGCCGCCGTTTCCGCGCAGGTCAATGATCAGATGTTTGATGTTTTTCGCTCGTAATTCGGCAAACGCATTGGCCAAAAATTCTTTGAATTTGATTGTTTTCAATCGCCAGGTGATTGAATTATTTATTTTCAGAGAGCCAATCGAGTTATCCCGAATCTCAAATTTCCAACCGTCATCATAACTTGGCGTCGGTCCGTAAAGCTTGGCCATCTCCTCCGTGCGCTCGGCTTTGGTCATGGCTAAGATTTGAAAATTAGTTTCTTTTTTCTTGGCAAAATCAACTGCTTCAATCGTGTAAATTCCGTCCTCGAAAGGAAAAAACAACGGAAAATACCAATCGAAAAGTGCGTAACTTTCAGCTTCGTTGCGGCTTAATCCGATTGAATTGATTCGGTGTTCAAGGTTAGAGTTTCCGTCTGCTCTGGTGACGGTTAAAAGTTTTTCGATAATTTTAGAAACTTCAACGCCATTAATTTTCGTAATTTCGCTGCCGATGGCGATGTTTTTTGACGAAGCATTATTGGTGATCACGAATTTGCCGTCAATGATTTGAAAGTAAAACGGCAGATAATTTTTCCGATTAAAAAGTCGCTCTTTAAAGTTTTTATCCTGGTTGTAAGGATTAGTGAAAGTATGTCCGCAATTGAGTTTGCTGGTAAATTGCGAAAGGAGAATAAAAAACTCCGGTTCAGACATCGAGTTTTTCAATTTCATCTCAAATTCGCCAAACTCTTTTTCTAAACCTTCCGGCGTCTTGTAACGATAAATTCCCGGATGAATTGTCGTCAAAGTCTCTTTGAAAACTGCAAAATCCGCTTGTAATTGTTCTGCCGAAAGAGTTTCGACGGGCTGTTTATTTTCCGTCACTCGTTTCAAGGTATAAACATTGCGAAATGTCCAGGGGGTGCGTGTTTCCTTCAGAATCGTTAAACTGTCATTAGTCCAGGTAACTGTTTTGCGGGTTGGTTGAATCTCGTTTCCGTCTTGAACTCGGCCGATGAGAACTATTTTGCCTTTCTCAATTGATTCGATGGCGTATTCGGTTTTGTCTTCAACAAACTTTTTGGCGGCAACATCAATGCGATCGTTGCCCTTTGATTTGTAGATTTTTCCGAAATCATCGTAAATCGTAAAAGTTTCCGCTGAATTGCCATCTGCCAAAGGCTTAAAGGTGATGATCGTGTTCATTGTGACACGCTGGTTTGAAGTGTAATCGGAATATTCAAGCGTGCCTTGCCATTTACCTTCGATAGTTTGAAAGAAAGTTTTGTCCTGGGCAAAAAGATTAGTGGTTAAAATAATTGCGACGATCGCGGTTAAAAATAATTTGTTCATTTTGTTTCCTCTCGAAATAATTTGGCAGAAACACGCACGTTATTAAGTCTGTTAAAGTTATGCGCCCTGATCGCGTTTGGGTTTCTGCATCATTCGAGATTATATTTCCGACACACAAAAATCGCCTCAAATTATGATTTGAAGCGATTTTATGATGATTTGAGACCGAATTTATTTTTTGAGCCTGAAATCAGAGGATGTATCTCATTTTTCATCATTAATCCGGAAACTTGTTATACAAAACCAATCTCTGGAGTCTAGTAGCTTTTATCTCGGTGACGCTGATCGGGCGAAACAAATCGGGTGACGTCTTTGCTTGCCAATGCACGATGTTTCGTTTTTCTGCCATGAACCCGTTCTCGCCACATTTTGAAGCTCGACGGCTTCATATTTGCCCGCATTATTTTGATAACTTCTGATTCATTGACGCCGAATTGGTCTTTAATAACATCAAAAGTTGTCCTATCTTCCCACGCCATACCGATTATTCGGTCAATTTCAGCTTCAGTAAATTCTTTTTCCATAAAATTATTTACCGAGCAGCTCGGCCACCTGACGCCCGGTTTTCATCGCGGCATTAAGCGAAGGATAAGCCAAATAATCTCCGCAACGATAAAGATTTTCGTTAATCTTTAAGTTGATTTCAGTTGCCGAATCCTGGAAAAATTGCGGTAATGATTTGGGAATCCGGTAAGTTTTTAAGTGTCGCCAGATAATTTCCTCGCCAAACCATTTCCCTAATTCTGCCTTCACTTTTTCTTTCGAAACATCATTGTTTCCAACCATACTGACCGAAATCAGACTTTTCCCGACCGGCGCATAATTTGGGACAAGGTCTGAGATTACGAGAATATGATTAATAAATTCATCCCGGTTTGAATTGATGATCAGATACGGTTCATCGCCCATTTGCAACTGCGAATCGCTTTCGAAATAAAAACAAGTTGTGCCATTAAATTCAACCTTTGATTCTTCGCCCAGCAGTTTCGCCGCAGTTTTTTCATCAACAGCCAAAACTATTTTGTCGGCTTCAATTGTTTCGCCGTTTTCGAGATAAACGGTTTGGCCGTCAATTTTCCGAACCTTCGTATTTAGTCGAATCTGTTCGGGCGCAAGATGGGATGCAATCTGTTCAGGAATCGCCTGCATCCCGTTTTCGGGAATAGTAACCTCACCTTTAGAAAACAAACTGAATAAAAACTTAAAGTAATTTGAGTTTGTGTTGAGTTCTTTTTCAAGAAAAACGCCGCTGAAAAAAGGAACAAAGAATTGGGCGATCATCTTCTCTGAATAGCCGTATTTTTCCAGGAAAGAAATGGTAGATTCTTCTGAATTTGAATTCCCCGGCTCAACAGTATTGCGTGTCTCTAAATTCAATTGCAAAATTTTCATTTTATCGAATAAATTGCCGACCGCAGAAAATAATGCCTGCGGCGCTGTCCAAATGTCTTTCAAAGGATTCGGCATCAGCAAAAAATTGTTTCCACTTCTGATTCTTGCTCCCGACGGCAAATTCTTGAGCCGTAGTTCTTTATAGTTCAAAAGTTTTTCCGCTTCGGGATAAGACGTTAAAAAAACCTGAAAACCTCGGTCAAGCTTAAATCCGTCAACCGTGTCGGTTCGCACCCGGCCCCCGACCGCATCCGATGCTTCTAAAATCACGGCTTCAATACCTTTGTCTTTTAAGTATTTCGCACAGGTTAAACCCGAAACCCCTGCTCCAATTATCACAATCATAATGTTTATTTTCCTAAACTTGCCAAATAGATTTCCGCTTTTTCAAGATGCGAAAATCTTTTCTCATTCGGCATTTTATCAAACATTCTCACTAACATCCCAAGGCGCGGATTAGTCAGAAAAAATTCCCGGTGGACGTCCATAAATCGCCAAAAAAGTCCGTCCCAAATCGCTTGCCAGTCGCCTTTCGGAAAATCACTCATTTTCGACAGATAATTGCTGCCGCTGATATAGGGCTTAGTCGCCATCAAACCGCCGTCAGCAAATTGGCTCATCCCGTAAACATTTGTCACCATCACCCAATCGTATGCGTCAATGAACAATTCCATAAACCAACGATAGACTTCATCGGGATCGAATTCGCAGAGCAGCATAAAATTTCCGATGACCATCAAACGCTCAATGTGATGACAATAACCTGTTTCCAGAACTTTTTGGATGACGATGTCGAGTGGTTCGATTCCTGTCTCACCGGTCCAGAAAGATTCGGGAATTTTACGATTGAACTGCCAAAAATTCATCGTCCGCTCTTTTGTTCCGGCCGTTTCGTAAACGCCGCGAATGAATTCCCGCCAGCCGACTATTTGGCGAATAAAACCTTCTAACGAATTGAGCGGAACATCCTTTTCTTTAGCAAACGCAATCGTTGTTTCAATAATTTCCTGCGGTGAAAGCAGCCCGACATTCATCATCGGCGACAAAAGACTGTGATGCAGCACTTTTTCATCAGCAACCAGTGAATCTTCATATTCGCCAAATTCAAGGAAACGCTTTTCGAGAAATTGATTAAGCCACTCTCGGCTTTCAGTAAAAGTTGTCGGGTAAATAAACTTGCTTGAAAGTTTTCCGTAATTATTACCGAAATTAGCTTCAACGTAAGTTTCAGCCTCTTTGACGAATGAATTTTCTTTTGGGAACTCGACCGTCGGCGGGATTTTCTGTTTTGGATATTTCAAACGATTTTCCGCGTCAAAAGTCCACTTTCCGCCGATTGGTTTGAACTCGGCATCTATCAGAATTCGCCGTGCTTTGCGTTGCCTGGTGTAAAAATCAGTCTGAAAATATCGCTTTTTATTTGCAAAATAATCCGCCGTTTCTTGCTTTGAATTAAGAAACATCGGCGTTTCGTGTTCAATCAATTTCAGTTTTTGGTCGAAAGATCTGAGACGTTTTTCGAGCCAATTATCCGCCACATCGCAAAAATGAACCCCCGTAAAATTCATTTCTATCAAATACGGAATCAAGTTTCTAACATCGGAAAGTTCATTGATTGATTCGATGTAAGTTACCTTATAGCCTTTTTTCTGCAAAAAACTCCCGTAAAACTTCATCGTTGCTCTGTGATATTTCAACTTTTGCCGATGAAAATTGTATTGCTTGAAAAACAAAAATTCCTCAATCAAAAAAACCTCAGCATTCGGCACAATTGCGGGATTTTCTTCAAAAAGCTGATTCGGAAAAATTACGGCGGCGATTTTCATTTTTATTTTTTCTGCACTTATCACTACAATACTTAACTTCGTCCCAAACTTTTCCCCACTTTTTTCTCCACCCAAACGGTTTTTCGCAACTTTGACAGATTTTGATCGGCAGATTCCGTTTTTTGACGTTTTTCATTTTAAGAGAATTTTGATTCACCTAGAAACATAGAAAACATAACAATAAGGAATATGTAAAAAATAACTTATAACAGTTTGAATTTTTGTCATGTCTTGTCTCCAAAGGAGATCGACAATATAGCGGAGGGTGAAACCCTCCGAGATTGACAAATATTCGTTTTGACGCGGCGAAGCCGTTGTCGAACAATCAATGAGTTATATGTTCGTCTCCTTCAGAGACGGGACGCTTGCTTGAGCTAACGTAGCGATGC
>JANOEF010000049.1:0-2366 GCA_031413075.1 Acidobacteriota bacterium
CCTTGCCCATGCGATCCAGCGCGATGGCTATCAATTGAGTCAGGCGGTCCCAGTGGTTTGAATGCCGGATGGGAGATTGGTGCTTGTCGGCGGCCACCATCGGGTCGCCGCCATGCGTCTGCTGGCGGAATTGACGATTCCCGCGCGCGTCGTTGCTTGGGATACGTTGAAGCAAGCGGTTCAGGACCATTATCGAAACACCTATCCTGGAGTGTTCTGATGCCCTCTGACTCGCAGTCGTGGTTTGCCGTTAGTGCCCCTGGAAGCACTTCCTTGGTGTGTGGCGCGTGCGGTCAGGAAGCGGATCTTGGCTTTTCAGCTTTCAAAACCTGTGAATATGTAATTTCGAGCTTTTTATCGGAATTCGGCGGGATGGGGAAAATTGAGGCTTGAAAAAGGTCTTTGCCCGCGTATTCCAGCAGTCCGGGGTCGCGTTGGCGACGGACAATTTCGTCATAAATCCGACGCGCTTCTTCGCGGCTTCTCACCTCACCAACCAATTTTTTACCGTTTTCCCAGATGGCAAATTCAACGATGGAAGCCGTTTCGGGAATCGGAAAAAAATATGTCCCTTCGAGCGTATATGGCGAATCGTTCCGAAAAACCTGTTCAACGTGGGTGGTGGCGACTTGTCCGTTAATTTTCACTTCGACATTAATTGATTTAATCGGCAAAATGTTCGGAACCGGAACCGGGCGGGGCGGACGCGGAATGGGTGGACAGGGGCGCCGGTCACAGATAATAGGAACAATTACTGCCTGCGCGTTAACAGAAATAACCGACACCACTGCCACCGCTAAAGTTATCAAAAAACTCGTAATATACTTAACTATCATTATTTAATCCTCTTTTACTACGTGTCGAAGAGTAACACGCTTTTTTGTTTGACGAATTAAGGAACGAATTAAGTTGCATTTACTTGCAAGATTAAAGTGAAAATGTGAAAAAGTGGAAAAGTGGAAAAGTGGTGAATCTTAAACTCAAGCAACTGTTCCACCGGTTTGGCTTCTCAAATTTTTGACTTTTTTAATCCTTTAGTTTTTCGCCCTGCGCTTTGAATTCTTCGCGCTGATAAACTTCTTTTTTTTCTTCCTTGTCTGATAAAAAGTCTCCGGTAAAAAATTCGACGACATTTTTCGCCAATCCGACCACCGGAATAGCATCAATCCCCGAATTTAAGACCCCCTTGACGACACCTTTTTTCTTGATATCATAGCCGACTAAACCGATGGTCAGTAATCCGCCGACAAAGGGAATTGACTTGGCCACTCTTTTGGCGACTTGCCAGCCGCCGACTTCGGCTGCTTTCCGCTTTAAACTCTTTTTATCTTTTTCCATATTCCTTTTACGCTAGCTTGCACGATTTAGATGTCAAACGCATACTTTTATTTTACCAGATTTTTTGTATTGCAAACTTATGACATTAAAAATTTCTAAAATCTCAAAAAGATACGGTTATCATAATTGGGCCTTGCGTGACGTTTCGTTTGAAGTTGAACCCGGCGAAATTTTAGGAATTATTGGTGAAATCGGCTCGGGAAAATCCACGCTATTACGGATAATTCACGGCTCGGAAAAACCGAATGGCGGGCATATTTCGTTTAATAACATAGACTTATCTAACCAGACTGAAGGACGTAATTTTTCTTTATTGACCAATCTACCCGGCAAAAACTGGAAAGATATTTTCGCCAAACCGTCCCCCATTTCTGAAGGAGAGCGGCAGAAAGCAACCTTTGAAAACGAGTTGAAATCCCCGCATCCGGTTCTTTTGCTCGATCAGCCGTTTTCTGACATTGAACAAAATGCCAAAGATGAATTACTCCGACAACTTCGTTCAACCGTGACGGAAAAACAATTGGCGGCGATTTTGGTCTCAAATGAACAATCCGACCTATTGGCGGTTTGCGATCGGATTGCCTTTTTGCATGAGGGCGAAGTTATTCAACTCGATACTCCGCGAACGCTTTACGAAAATCCGAAATCAGTCAGAGCCGCCCGTTTATTGGGGCGAAATAATCTGCTGAGAGCGATGCGAATCACTTTTAACAATCAGGTGACCCAGGAATTTCAAACTCTTACGGGTGACCATCAACTTTTGACCGATAAAACCGAAAGACGCCTACTCGGAGCAATTAACGCTCCCGTGACGCTGGCTATTCGCCCCGAACATATTTCAATTTCATTTGGCGCATCTTTTCCCGAAGATAATTTATTGAAAGCGGAAATCATCGAAATTCAATATCTGGGAGCTACCACCCGGCTTAAATTAAATGCGAATGGGTTGCACAAGCTCGAGCATCGTCAACGAGCGCAACGTGACGAACGAGCGCAACATCGTGAACGAGACGACGCGCACTGAGCAG
>JANOEF010000050.1:0-7305 GCA_031413075.1 Acidobacteriota bacterium
ACTTGTCAACAATTTTTCCGATACCGAAAAAGCGAAAAAGGATATGTATCAAACAACGCTTTCGGTTTTCGGCTATAACGGTTGCGGCATCCCCGTTTTTGATAACAAAGGTCGTGTAATTGGAATGTATCTTAGCTACAATGAAAAAACTCAAACGCACAATGTCATTCCGATTCGGTTTGTCAAAGAGTTAATGCAAGAACCTCGCGTTAAATGATTGATAGTAAAATATTAGAGCCGCTGAAAATGCGGCTCTTTTTTATTCTTCGTCGTCTTCGTCGTCCTCGTCGTCCTCGTCGCCGATTTCGCCAAACTCCCAACCATCATAAGTTTCAATCTCAAACTCATTGGCTAATAGTTGAAATTCGACATTTCGTTGTGCGACAGATTCAGGTGTATGAACTTCCATTTTATCAATATGGAGCAAATATTCGCCGGTCGGTTTTTCGGTTTCTTCGTCGCCGAGTTCAAAAATATCAACGAAATCATATCCATCGGCTTCTAGTTTTAAACCGAGTTTTTCAAGTTTTTCAACGCTCGTATCAACAAAATAAAAGCTGTAAAGCATTAGTTCGTCGGTGTTCCAATTATCCTCTTGTTTTGCCTCAGCGAAAATTTCCCTGATGCCCTCTAATTGCGATTCTATATCATTAAACATAATTATTCCTTTTGTTTAGTCTAACTCCGAAACCGGACAGATGTAAAAGCCCGGGAAATTTTATTGGGAACAAACCTCTAGGCACGGTGTCTAAAAGATTGAATTTCAATTCTCGGAGGTTAATTTTATGAACAATTATTGGGGAACTATATTGCAGCGACTGTGGGTTTTGGTGAGCGCAAGTTCTTTATTGCTACCATTTGTTGTATCTGCTTTTCCAGTCACATCAGAAGTTTTTGCCAGTATTATGGTATTCACCATCGGCGCCGTATTTGTCCTTTCATTTCCAACCAGTCTCTGCGCCTTGCCGTTTCTGGCTTTGTTTAAGTTTATTCTGGAAATGGAGGCCGATACCATGTTCACGGCATATTTTTATTTGGGACTGCTGAATCTGATCGGTTACGTTCAATGGTTTCGCGTTATGCCGGCTTTTTTGGGAAACAGCAAACCGATGACATTACCGACTATTTTGGAACACTGAAAATACTTTGCCCGCTAATTTACGCTGATTACCGCGAATCTTTTAAAACATAAATCAAGATCTTTTTTGCGTCTATTGGCGTTCATTCGCGGGCAAACTCTCCTTTTTCCCTCATCTCTTATGCCTTATTCCTGATCCCTTCCCCCTCATCCCTCGATCGCCCCGGTCGTGGTTGTCCATTTGTCCATTTGGGGTGTAATTAAAAGTGTGACTCAGCCTGAGAAAAGCGGGCGTAGAACAACCGACTGCCAATTTCTTTTAGTTGAGTGGTCAATCTTCAGCTTGAACTCAAGTAAAAGAGGCAAAAGACCAGCTCACACAAATGACAGGTGAGGAAGGGTGGCTCTGCCCCCGCTCAAGTCAGGCAACGCTCAACTCTCACAAGAATTACTCATTTTTCGCCTGAAAAGTCACACTTTTAATTACACCCGTCCATTTGAGCTAAAATTCGCTCGTATTGCTCACCGTCACAAATGCGATGTATAATCAAATCCTTTTCTACCCATTTTTGTCTGTGATTTGCTTATTTCGCCATTCAAATGAGTTAATCCGTTTCTAGTTTCGACAACACAGTTTCGCTTCACAAAGAATTTCCGTCAGATGCCCGCCTCCCGGCATGATGAAAGTTCCGCTAATGACGGCGAAAGGTCTTGAGCGAATTGAATTAAAACGGGCGAGAAAGACAATCGGCATACTTAAAAAAAGGAGCGAATTTTATGGAAAAGAAAATGATCAGAGAACTTATTTTAGGCGTTGCGTTTTTAACGGTTTTGTTACCAAACATCGTCGCGCAGCCACGTCCGACACCTGATCCCGCGCTGGTCGCCAAACGGTTTCAAGTTGAAAAAGAACTAAATGAAATTGCCGTGGTTGACCGCAAGATAATGGTTCCGATGCGGGACGGAAAACGAATGGCGGCGGATATTTACCGTCCGAAAGATACGTCTAAACAATATCCGATCATTTTTTCCCGTACTCCTTATAATTTCAATTTTTGGGATGTCCGGCTCGGTGCGCCGCGTGATTTGACGACAATTTTGGAGGCGGTCAAACGTGGTTACGCCTATGTCGTGATGAACGAACGCGGACATTTTTTTTCCGAAGGGAACTACGACATCCTCGGACCGCCGACCACTGACGGCGATGATGCGATTACCTGGATGTCATCCCAAAATTGGTCAAATAAAAAGGTTGGCACAATCGGCTGTTCTTCGACGGCAGAATGGCAAATGGCCGTTGCTTCGCGTGGAAATCCGGCTTATACGACGATGATCGCCCAGGGTTACGGAGCCGGAGTCGGACGGGTTGGACCCTATTATGAGCAGGGAAATTGGTATCGTGGCGGTGCAGTTCAAATGCTTTTTATTGCCTGGCTTTACGGTGAACAGAATCAGGCGCGTCCGATGTTTGCGCCCAATCTGACACAGGAAGAATTGATTCGCGCTTCAAAATCTTTTGATTTAGCTCAACAGCTGCCACCGGTTGATTGGTCACAAGCACTTCGTCACCTGCCGGTCAAAGACATCATCAAAGCCGTTGACGGACCCCGCGGGGTTTTTGCCGATGAGATGCCGGTTGCCACAAATGGAGCGATGATCAAACGAACGCCGAATGATCCCGCGTGGTATAAAGGCGGGATCTGGCACGACAATATGAAAATAAACATCCCCGGATTTTGGTTTATGTCGTGGTATGACGTTTCGGTTGGTCCGAATCTCGCGCTTTACAATCACGTCCGTAAAACTGCTGACCCGGCTATTGCCGATAAACAATACGCAGTCATCGCCCCGGTTCTGCATTGCAGTTACACCCGGGCAACCGAAAATACAATAGTCGGTCAACGAAGTATGGGCGATGCCCGGCTCGATTACAATGCACTGACTTATGGCTGGTTCGATCACTTTCTGAAAGGCGAGAAAAATGACATTTTGAAGATGCCGAAGGTTCGCTATTTCACCATGGGCAGTAACAAATGGCAGACGGCCGATTCGTTTCCACCCGCCGGCGCCAAGCCGATGACTTTATATCTATCGAGCAACGGCCGGGCAAATTCATTAAATGGTGATGGAGCATTAGTTGCCGCTCCGCCGGCAGCGAATATGGCGGATCGTTTCAGTTACGACCCGATGAATCCGGTTCCGTCCTACGGCGGAAACGTTTGCTGCACCGGCAATGCTGTCGCGGGCGGTTCATTTGACCAAAGCAAAATGGAGGAGCGAAACGATATTCTGGTTTACAGCACCGAACCGCTCAAAGAAGGAGTCGAATTAACCGGCTCGATTGATGTCACCCTGTATGTTTCTTCGGATGCTAAAGATACGGATTTTACGGTCAAACTCATTGATGTCGATGAACAGGGTCGCGCCTTTAATCTGGACGAAACAATTCAGCGGATGCGTTACCGTGACGGCTACGATAAGCCTTTAGTTTGGATGGAAAAAGACAAGGTCTATAAGTTCAGGTTTCAGCCGATGACCACCAGTAATTATTTTGCTCCGGGACATCGGATCCGGATTGAAATTACGAGTAGTAATTTCCCGCGTTTTGACCGCAATCTGAACACTGGAGGCAATAATTACGATGAGACAAAAGGCGTCATTGCCAACAATGCGGTGCATCATTCAAAACAATATCCTTCCGAAATAACTATTTCGGTGGTCAGATAAGCACCAATTAACAATGGACAATGGATAATGGACAATTGACAATGAAGAAAAAGCTGACCAGCTGGTTTTTTTGAAGGTTATTATCAATCATCAATAAAAGAGGCGGACGTTATTTCTAATATCCGCCTCTTTTATTGCGTTTTTGTTGCAGTTGCCTTTTTCAACTTTTTAGATCGTTAGAGCATATTCTAGTTTGATGTTTGGGTCAGAACCATCTGCGGTAGCGGATGGTTTAACCCCAGCAATCGAAATGTTTAGCTTAACCCCGCCCGCTACCGCAGGCGGTTCTGACCTGTTATACCATACACTAATCGTGAATTTGCTCTAGTCTTCCTTTTCTTCCCTCACGACCGGACGCATATGCGGGAAGAGGATCACGTCACGGATCGAATGTTTATTGGTCAAGAGCATTACTAATCGGTCAATTCCGATTCCGATTCCGGCGGCCGGCGGCATTCCGTAACTGAGAGCCCGAATATAATCTTCGTCCAGGACCATTGCTTCGTGATTGCCCTTCTCGCGTTCGTTCATTTGATCGAGAAAACGATCGTATTGTTCACGCGGATCGTTAAGCTCCGAAAATCCGTTGGCGCATTCCATCCCGCTGATGAATAATTCAAAACGCTCGGCAATATTCGGATTAGCCGGCGAGGCTTTTGAGAGCGGTGAAATTGATTTTGGATACTCAATGATGAAAGTTGGTTGGATCAGATTCGCTTCAACATTTTCTTCAAATAATTCAAGTAGATTGAGGTCGGTAACCGCCGCGTCCGGGGCGAATCTTTTAACCGCATCCTCCATTCTCAATCTTTCAAATCGTGAAAAATCAATCTCTTTCCCGTCATATTCGACCACCAGACTTCCGCCCGTGGCTTTCCTGACGCTTTCCTGAATCATCGTTTCGGCAAAATCCATCATTCCGCCCACATCCATATAGGCGCAATAGAATTCGAGCATCGTAAATTCGGGGTTGTGACGTTGCGAAAGCCCCTCGTTGCGGAAATTTCGGTTGAGTTCATAGACCTTTTCAAACCCGCCGACCGTCAGACGCTTTAAATAAAGTTCCGGGGCGATGCGCGCATAAAGCGGGATGTCGAGCGCGTTGTGATGGGTCTCGAAAGGCTTGGCCGCCGCCCCGGTTGCTTTCGGGGTCAGCATCGGAGTTTCAACCTCGATGTAGCCGGCATCGTCCAAAAAAGCACGCATTCCGCTGATCAATTTGGCCCGGCGTTCGAAAACTTCACGAGTCGTCAAGCCTTCGTGTTCGACTTGCAAACTGGAGGCGATCAGATCGGCGTAGCGGTATCGCCGGCGCAGTTCGGGATCGGCAATACCGTGCATTTTGTCAGGCATCGGCAGCATCGCTTTGGCTAAAAATTGTAGAGTTTCAACGTGAACCGAAAGCTCGCCGGTATTGGTCAAAAACAAATAACCTTCGGCACCGATAAAATCGCCGTGATCAAAGCAGCCAAAGACTTCCCACGCTTTGCCCTCTTCGTCAATAGGATTTCCGGTATCGTTCGAAATGACCTTTGCATCCTGTTTGCGAACATAAATTTGCAGTCGTTCAATCCCGTCCGAGAGATGAACAAAGGCGGCTTTGCCCATCACCCGCGGCGGAACGGCTAAACGTCCCGCAACCCGGACATTTCCAAGCGCCCGCAGTTTAGCATTAAGCTCTTCTTTTAATTCAGGATCCGGGCGTTGCCCTGCGCTGAGGGTTTTGATGTGCTCTTTAATGTCGCTAACGACCCCGGCAATCGGCGCAAAAGATAAAACATTGGTGATCGTATCTTCGGCGCCCGTCATCCGCGAGCGGTCAAATTTATTCGGATAAACATTTCCCACCAGTTCACGCAATTTTTCGAGATGGTGCGCTCTGGCTGCGGTCTGATCGTTAGGTTCAATAATTTCGTTAAATGTAGGAATACTCATAATTTTTCCAATCGGTAAAAATTTGATTTTGACATTCTCCCCAACCAAACCGAAACGGATATGGATTGAAGATTCCTAAGCCGAAACTCTAATAAGCATCGTATCTCTTAGGCGTAGATTTCCGAGTGTCCGACTCGGTATTTAGCAGGAACTGACCTGCAATTTCGATATTCTTTGCCGCGTTGAAATCGCGGTTGTGATGAGTTGCACAATTAGGACAACTCCATTCACGAACCGACAACGGCAATTTAACGAGAAGATGAGAACACGAACTACAAATTTTAGACGAAGGAAAGAATCGGTCAAGTTCAAGATACTTGCGCCCATTCCATTGCGCCTTGTATTCGAGTTGTCGGAACATCTCGCCCCAACTTGCGTTAGCGATAGATTTAGCAAGGCGGTGATTTTTCAGCATATTGGCGACACTCAATCCTTCAACGATTATTGTTTGGTTTTCACGAACCGTTTTTGTGGTGAATTGGTGAATGTAATCACTTCGCTTATCAGCTACTTTTGTATGTGCCTTAGCAAGTTTAAGTTTCGCCTTGCGGCGGTTATTCGAGCCTTTTACTTTTTTGCTCAAACGCTTTTGCAATCGCTTTATTTTCTTTTCGGCGGATTGCAGAAACTTCGGATTTTCAAGTTTTTCACCATTCGAGAGAACAGCGAGTGTTTTGATCCCGACATCAATTCCGACCGAAGTTTGCAAATCTTTAAGCGGACTCCAATCGGTTTCAAAATGGATGCTGACAAAATAACGCTCAACTGTATCTTTGCTAATTGTCAGACTGTTGATTTTGACATCATCGGGCAACGGGCGCGACCAACTTATTTCAAGCGGTTCGGTTTGTCTCGCAAGTGTTATTTTGCCGTCTGCAAACTTAAACGCATTATTGGCGTATCGTGCCGACTGATTCGATTTAGCTTTTTTGAAATTCGGGTATTTGGCGCGACCCGCAAAGAAATTTCTAAACGCGGTGTCGAGATTTCGCAAAGTTTGTTGAAGGCAAACCGAACTGACATCGTTCAGGAAAATTCTATCTTCCTGTTTTTTGAGTTCGGTGAGCATCTTTGCCGTGTCGTGATACGAAAGATGTTGTTTGTCTTGTTGCCACCCTTTTGTTCGGGCATCAAGCATCGTATTAAAAGTGAGTCGAACACAACCGAAAGTTTGAGCAAGGTTTTTCTTTTGCTCATCAGTCGGAAAAAATCTGTATCGAAATGCCTTATTCACTTTCACAACCTTATTTTAATTCATTTACACGAAACTAGCAAGTCGTGTAAAAGCATTCGCTTAAAAACGCGAAGGCTGTGGAACGCCTTACATCTCCACCCAAATCCGAAGCGGATTATAAATAGAGTCTGAGGCTAATTCTTGATAAAGAAGGTCGGTGCTTTGAGCAATTTTGAATTGCATCAAACGGAAGCCAATGTCAAAATCAAACCATGGGGAAAAAAAGGACTTCAACTCAAACTCTCCCAACAGGTGCTGTTTTAGCCGATCAGAACGAGCTCAAACATATCAACACCTATGGCGAACTGCCGGCTTTTTACGTTGATAAACC
>JANOEF010000051.1:0-6652 GCA_031413075.1 Acidobacteriota bacterium
TGATCATTTTGACGATGTCCGAATTTGGAAGAACTGCCCGTGAAAACGGGAATCGCGGAACCGACCACGGCCACGCCAACGCCATTTTTGTCATCGGCAACGAAGTTAAAGGCGGCCAAGTCTATGGTAACTGGGCCGGACTCAAATCAAGCCAACTTTACGAAGGACGCGATTTAGCCGTCACCACCGATTACCGCGACGTTTTCGGCGAAGTCGCCTACAAATATATGGGAAGTAAAGATTTAGCTAAGATGTTCCCGGGTTATTCAACGAGTCCGGCAAATTTCAAAGGATTCATTTGATTTTAGATTTGGGATTTTGGATTTTGGATTTTGGATTGAAGAAAAAGCCATTGTTCATGTTTGGGCAATGGCTTTTTCTTTGATTATTAGATGAAAAAACACGTTTACATAAAAAGCGAAAATCACCCTTGCTGAATCGCCTTATTCTCATCTTCTTCAGAATAAGGATTATGCAGATGAACCGGCTCGACTTTCCTTCTGAGCCGCATATTGAGAACTTCTACCAACACCGAAAACGCCATCGCAAAATAAATGTAGCCCTTTGAAATCTTCTGATGAAACCCTTCCGCCAGGAGAGTGACGCCGATCAGCAGTAAGAACGCGAGAGCTAGCATTTTGACAGTAGGATGGCGTTGAACAAATGCGCCGATCGAACCCGCAAAGAGCATCATCGCAATAATTGAGATGACAACGGCCGCAATCATAATTCCGATTTTATCCACCATTCCGACTGCCGTAATGACCGAATCAAGCGAAAAAACAATGTCCAAAATTGTGATCTGGAAGATGACGCTGGCAAACGAGGCATAAACTTTTTTTGAGGCGTGACCTTCTTCGCCTTCGAGTGAACCGTGAATCTCGTGGGTTGATTTGGCGATCAAAAACAGTCCGCCGATGATTAGGATCAAATCGCGCCCCGAAATCGGATGATTAATAATCGAGAACATCGGCTCGGTCAAACCCATCACCCAGGTCAAAGAAAACAAGAGAATGACCCGCATTATCAAAGCCATCGAAAGCCCGATATAACGTGCTTTAGGCTGTTGTTCGGGGGGTAATTTGCCCGACAAAATTGAGATAAAAATTACATTGTCAATTCCTAAAACAAGTTCTAAAACGGTCAAGGTCGCAAACGCAATCCAGATAGAAGGATCAGATAGCCATTCCATTAAAAAAAGCCTCCCAAATTCGATAATTGATTAAATCTTTACAAGATTATAAAAATTCGGCGAGGTTGCCAAATTTTCAATCTCTAAAATCTAAATCGAGCGTCATTCGATAATCATTTGCCATCGAAGGATGTCCGTGCGCAAGCGAAATTTCGATGCCTTTTTCGTATGTTTGAATCGCCTTTTGACGCTCACCCATTTGCTCGTAGGCGCGGGCCAACATTCCATAAGCATTGCCTTCGTCATCGGCACCGGCTAAATAATTTTCAAGTAATTTAATAACCTCTCCGGTTTCGCCCAGTTTTTCGTATTCTTTGGCTAAACCGAACATGACCATCGAATTGTCAGGTTCGGTTTCAAGCATTTGTTTGAAAACTTCGATTCTGTTTTGCATAATTTGACTTTAGCTATTGATTTATCTTCGGTCAAACACTCCCGTTTTTCAAATGACAATAGTTTTTTATAAGCAGGTCAGCAAAAAATTGAGTAGAATAATGAACATTCGGAAATTCAGTTAAATAATTAAGCTGCAACTGTTAATTCGTAATTGGTAATTGGTAATTGGTAATTCGTAATTGGTAATTCGTAATTCGTAATTCGTAATTCGTAATTCGTAATTCGTAATTCGTAATTCTCATGGTGTCGGATCAATTATGGCGGAATTCAGCCAATTTCACCAAAACATCGCCATTTGAACTGATGGTTTTCGATTGTTTGTCATCGGCAACCTTTTCGACCGGTTTTTCTCCGTTTGTCCATTTATCCAAAAAATCACGCACCGCTTTTTCCTTTTCCGGATCTTTGATCCGCCCCAAATCCTGCGGGTTAACCAATGATTTAACGGCTTCAAGTTCAGAGACAGGTTTTTCCGTCCAAACGATCCAAAATTTTTCCGTTCCCTGAGTCTTATCAAACTCCATCTCACCGGTTTCGATCTTTTCATTCGCCGGAACTTCCGAAGCGCCTTTGTTCTTTTGCGGATGCGGAAAAAGTATGGTCAGATTTTGAGTTTTTGGATTTTCCGCCAAGAGATATAAATTTCCGTTTTGCCGACTATTCATTGACATCTTAAACCGCCAGCCGTCGCCGAAAATCTCGTCACCCGTCGCTTCAAAAGGTGTCTGAAATGGTTTGCCCTGTTGGTATTTTTGCACGATTAACTTGTAATTTAATTCGCGTTTGACGGTTGTCGCGGAAGGTGGCGGATTAGTCTCGGACTTTGAATTTGTCTCCGAATTTGGAATATTGCGCCAAACCAACCAACTCCCCAGACTAACCAAAACCAGAATTGCCACAATGCCGACCGTGACAAAGACACCTTTTTTACTGTTTTTTACCGGGTTTTGCGCCTCCAGTTCCTGAATCGCAAGACTAGCCTGAGTGGCAATATTATGCTGAGTGGCAAGACTATCCTGAATGGCAAGACTGTCTTGTCTGTCTAAAACTGCAGTTTCCGCTTCGACGGGTTTAATCGGAATCGAGACGATGGTTGGGGCAGGGATAACCGGTAATATTTCGACGGTGCGGGTCAATAACGCATCAGCCAGGGTGTTTCCGAACTCAGCCGCAGAGGCTTGTCTTTTCTCCGGATCAAAAGAAACTGCCCGGTAGATAATTTCCCTCACCCGCCGCGATAAATCGGGACGAATCAGCGTAATTTCAGAAAATTCCTCTTGCTCCTGCATCCGGCATTGTTCGATAAAACTGTCGGTGCGAAAAATATGTTGTCCGGTCAATGCTTCAAAAGCAATTAAGCCGAGAGCATAAATGTCAGTCTGTGGTTTAAGATTTATTTTGCTGTTCGCCTGTTCCGGCGACATATATTTGCGGGTGCCGAATGAAAGTCCGATCTGGGTGCTCGGAGCCACCAGCGATTCGCGCACTTTGGCCACGCCGAAATCTATCAGTTTCGTTTGCCATTCGCCGCGCCCGTCTTTGGTTATCATAATATTGGCAGGCTTCAGATCGCGGTGAATAATGCCTTTCTCGTGTCCGTGAGTTAATGCTGCGCCGAGTTGCCGAAAAATAAGGGCGGCTTCGTGAGCCGTAAGTTTTTTATCCTCGCCGCAAACGATTTCTTCCGCGAAAACCGCTTCGATCAATAACCGATTGGCTTTGCAAAGGTCTTCTAAATCTGTCCATTCTGCTTCATTTCGAATCAGCATCCGAAACTTTGTTTCATTAAAGGCTTCTGATTCGGCAAGTTTCGGATCGGTCAGCAGACGATTAAATTCATCGCGCAAAACCATCGCCGTTTCGCTCTCAGAAGGATTATCGGATAAAACAGACCTGGCCTGAGAAGAAAATTTCTGCCAAAAATAGCGGGTCACTTTTGATTGCTGCTCAATCAATTTCATTGCCAGACTGTTGGGCCCAAGGAAATCGCGAACGCTGAACAAAACCGGCGAAATAACCAGTGAAAGATCTTCGCCTTCGACATATTCCAGCACCAGAAATGGTTGTTTGCCGTGCGTTCCGGAATCGAGGATGGTGACGATACCGGGATCCTTCAAGCGGGCTAAAGCCTCAATCTCCTGTTTGAATTTACGAACGACTTCTTTGTTGGCGAGGGTTTCACTTTTGAGGAGTTTGACCACCGTTTCGCGGTTCATCAGATTGCGGTCGCGGGCCAGATAGACATCACCCATTCCGCCGCTGCCGAGTTTTTTTACCGAGGTTTCGAACGCTGAATGCGAGAGCACTTTGAACACCGAGTTTTCCAGCGTTGAAACCGATGCCGAACGCGGCTGACTGTCGATCAGCGACATTTCGCCGAAGAAATCTCCTGGCCCGAGAATTTTCAGGATAATTTCGCGGCCATCTTCGTCACCGATGAACACCTTGACGCGACCGGAAACAATCGCGTAAAGCGAATCGCCGATTTCGCCTTCGGTCAATACGACGTTGCCTTTGGCGACATTCTTGTCCATGGCAAGATCGTTGATGATCTCCATGTCGATGTCGCTAAGGTCCTTGAACAGCGGGATGGTCCGTAACATTCATTCCCCCAACATTCACCAACGACAACCCATGAAATGGGCGGATTCCATTAATTTTTGTGCGCACCAAACCGGATCGAGTACGTGAAACAAGTCGACTGGATTGCGACTGGATTTAGAAGTATTTTCGCACACTTGACGGAAATAGGAGGCGGCTCATTTCTGACCGTGGAGTCAGATTGAATTGCCCGCCGCCGTCCCCATTTGCCTGATATCACGCGTTCGACATCGCGTTCGTCGAATGCTCGTCGAATGCTCGTTGAATGATGTTGCTACGCTAAAATAGCGATCACTGTCCGAGCTACCAGAAAGTCCGCCATGCCCAATCCGCACCATCGTCTGATCATCCTCGGTTCCGGCCCTGCCGGTTACTCTGCCGCTGTCTACGCGGCGCGCGCCAACCTGAACCCTGTACTGATTACCGGTATCGCGCAAGGTGGTCAGCTTATGACAACGACTGACGTGGAAAACTGGCCGGCCGATGCCGATGGCGTGCAAGGCCCGGAACTGATGGAGCGATTCCTCAAGCACGCGGAACGCTTCAACACCCAGATCGTCTTCGATCATATTCACACGGTTGATTTCAAGAACCGCCCATTTACCCTGCACGGCGATTCAGGCGCCTACACCTGCGACGCATTGATCATCGCCACCGGTGCTTCAGCCCAGTATCTCGGCCTGCCCTCGGAAGAGGCATTCATGGGTAAAGGCGTCTCGGGATGTGCCACCTGTGACGGCTTTTTCTACATAGGCCAGGATGTGTGCGTGGTCGGCGGCGGCAACACGGCAGTCGAAGAAGCGCTTTACCTTTCCAACATTGCCAAACATGTTACGGTCATTCATCGCCGCGACAAATTCCGCTCTGAGAAAATTCTGGCCGATCGCCTGATGGCGAAAGAAAAGGAAGGCAAGGTCACGATCCTGTGGAATCACACACTCGATGAAGTGCTGGGCGACAAGACCGGCGTGACGGGCGTCCGCATCAAGGCTGTTGCCGATGGCAGCACCCGTGATCTGGTACTGAAAGGCTGTTTCGTGGCTATCGGTCACAAGCCGAACACCGATATTTTTGAAGGCCAGCTCGAGATGGTGAATGGCTATATCGTCACCCAATCCGGTAATAAGGGAAATGCCACGGCCACGTCCGTGCCCGGCGTATTTGCCGCTGGCGACGTGCAAGATCATGTCTATCGCCAGGCGGTGACCAGTGCGGGGACCGGTTGCATGGCGGCGCTGGACGCGGACAAGTACCTTGAGGCTCTGCACTGACCCACAGGAAAACCCAGGATTGAAATCCTAGCACGGTAGCGGCTTAACGGGCATTTTGTGCTGAAAAGGCGCACCAGTGCTGGAGTTTTAGTTATTGGTGCCAATATGTCCAAAGCTCTGCCACCAAGTGAAGACAATCTTTTCCGCGCCGAAATGGAGGCGGATCAGGTCACGCCATTGCCGGCCCGCCAGCGCAGCGAACGCGCCGAACTGGCCAAGCCGCGTCCTAAACCGATACCCGTCAAGCGCATGGAAGACGATGCTGCCATTCCCCACGACATGCTCAATGACACTTCGGGCTGGGATGCGGATATCGAGAATGGCGACCTGATCACTTTCCTGCGTCCCGGACTGCCGTCGGAAATAATGCGAAAACTCAGGCGCGGCCATTGGATCATTCAGGCCTCGCTGGATTTACATGGCCACACGAAAGACGATGCGCGAATAGAGCTTTCGCGTTTCCTGGCCCACGCCCGTCATGCCGGCATCCGCTGCGTGAGCATCGTTCACGGCAAGGGCTTTCGTTCGCCGAACAACACGCCTGTGATTCGCAACAAGGTGCGCCTTTCACTGTCGCAACGAAACGAAGTGCTGGCGTTTTGCGATGCGCTGCCGGCGGATGGCGGATCTGGCGCCGTTGTCGTGCTGCTAAAGGCATGCTGAATCCGGGTCGAACCCGCCTTTCCGCTAAAATTGCGCCTTACCTGACACAGGCGCGCTATCACACTGCGCCAAAAGCATCGCCCGGACAATTCACCAAGACCAGCGTTTGGTACCGATTGACATTGGATAGACTTCAGCAAAAATGAATGGCAATTATGCGTTCCGCCAAACGCCTACGCGGGTGCTAACCGACTTGGAGCGGCATCTGCCGCACATTGCTCTGCGCCAATGGAACAACCATTGGCTTGTCGCACTGCGCACCAGCTACTCGACCCAAATCGGCCATCACTCCGCGTCCTTGATGAAGTGTCCGAGCTAGTGCAAACGCGTCTATCCCGTCCGCTCATCGTCCTGCTTGCCCTGCTTGCCCTGTTCATTTCAATTGACGGCCTGGGGGATCGAAAGCTCGCCAATCCCGACGAGGGGCGTTACTCGGAAATTGCGCGGGAAATGGCCGCGTCCGGCGATTTCGTTACGCCGCGCCTGAACGGCCTCAAGTACTTCGAAAAGCCACCGTTGCAATACTGGG
>JANOEF010000052.1:0-11745 GCA_031413075.1 Acidobacteriota bacterium
CATCTCTACCGAAGCAGAGATGAAATCGTTCATTCACAATTTCACAATGTATCACGTGGTTTCAATCCACATCTCTACCGAAGCAGAGATGAAATCAAAACAACTTTAAACAAAAGCGAAAGTGATGTGTTTCAATCCACATCTCTACCGAAGCAGAGATGAAATGGTCACCAATTTAAGTGTTGATTAACCAATAGTTTACATCTTGAAAAATGCGAACCATCTAAACAATAATAGCAATTTTGTATTTTAGCAAGTTTTTTCATTCTCTATTTTGTTGCGAAATAAAGGTTTTTGTAGAAATGCGAAACCTCCGTCTATTGGTCGGCAATATAGTTTCGCAGAAAGAAAATTCAACTGGATTATAGCACGGATTTGATTAGAAAATAAGTGGTTCTTCGAGGTTTGTCGGCTTTTTTATACCGAAGTGTTTAATATTAACATCGCCATCTAAAAAATAAAATCGAAGAGAGTCTTCATCTTTGTTTATCTCGTTCAAAAGTCGGTCCTGCAAAATTGTCCATTGTGTTTTGCCCACCCGACATTCAAACACGGAGTTTTGAACTCGTTGCCCATAATCTTGCAAAGCCCGCGCAACTCGCCGCAAACGTCTTCGTCCAGCACTCTCGACGGTTGCAACATCGTAACAAATCAGAATTAACATCTTTACACTCTCACTTTTTCTTATTGTTTCAATCTACATCTCCACTCGGGAGAGGAAACCAATAAAACTCAAAAGAAAAGTTTCAATCCGCTTTAAACGCGGAGTTCTCTCCAATTCTATCCAATTCTATTCAAAGGAGGTAGTCTAAGCCCTGTTGAAAAACAAGGCTTTTCTTACCAAAATAAATTTCTTTACAGTCGCGTAAACACATTAATTTTGGAGATTCTAAGAATTTCAAACTTTTTCACTTTTCCACTTTTCCACTTTTTCACTTTACTATAAACGGGTAATACTCGGGAATATCGCCACGTAAAAATCTTGCTAAAATTCTGGCTTGGACTAAATAAAGTTGTCCGTAACGAAACTCTTGTTGTAAAAGCGGATGCGTTAACGTGTCTTGTTTACGAGTTTGATACGCCGCGATTACTTTCTTACGACCTTCTTTGGTAAATTCAACGGCTCCGCCTTCTCGGATCACAAAATCTTTGGCATCAATTTGTCGCCGATTTATCAGCGTAATCGCCAATCTGTCAGCCAAAACAGGTCGAAATTCTTCCATTAAATCCAACGCCAAACTAGGGCGATTTGGACGCTCGGTGTGCAAATACCCGACAAATGGATCTAGTCCGGTGGCGGTTAAAGCTGAAATACAATCGTGTCTAACCAAAGCATAAAGATAAGAAAGCACACAGTTTATAATGTCTAATGGAGGACGACGCGAGCGTTTCGGAAAATAAAAATCTTCGCGTTGATGCCGTAAATGCAAATTAAACGCACCGAAATAAATATTTGCAGCTTGACCTTCAAAACCGCGAATGGTATCGAGCGTTTCGGCTTCTCTTTCCAGCCACCGCATTACTACATTCAATTCTTCCGCACGGCTTTGTAATTCGGCCTTTTCTTCTTCCGAATCAGTTTCACGAGCTGAGCGAAGCAAACTTTGACGGGAATTTGTTATCTTTCCTTTGATAAAATGTTTCGCCACCGTTGCACAAAATTCAGTATCGTCCGCCTTCCGATATTGTGTCCGTCGCAAAACGACACTCGTGTTCGGCACACCTTCCCAACGACCGTAAAAATATCCATTTTCTGAAAAACAATTAACTGCCACGCTGTTTTCCCAGCAGAGCTGTAGAGCCTGCGGACTAAACATATTGTTACCGAAACTGCAAATTGATTCGATATGATGAATCGGCACTGCAAGTTTCAATTCTTTTTCAAATTCGATTCGCAACGTCAAATGATCGCGGTTAATATAATTGCCCGAAGTCGTTAAAAACAAAGTATTTTGCTTGATTTCACTCATAATTTTTCTCTAATTCATGGCGCTGATTTTCGTCTGACAGTTTTGGCAAACAGATGTTATACAAACTGCAACCTTCGCACCGAGGTTTATATTTAGCTTTCGGAATAGTTTCATCGGCTAGAAGTTCCCGGACAATTTCAATGGTGTTGATAGTTTCGTTTCTCAAATACTCATCAATCAAAACTTCCCTTCTCTTTTTGCTCGAAGCGTGATAAATAAAACCGCGAGTTATTTCAGTCTGAAACATTTCTTCCAGACACAGAGCCTGCGCGGTCAACTGGATATTATCGTTATCAAATTCGCGTTTCTTCCCTTTTTTATACTCAACGGGAACAATTTCTTTTTCGCGAATTTCAACGATGTCCGCTTTCCCGTTTAAACCGTATTTGGTTGAATATAGTGGCAATGCCCGCAACAATTTAACGTTGCCGATAACTTCATAGCCGAGTTCATCCGCGTGGGTGTGCAAAATCGTTCCTTTAGCCGTGTGTTCGTTATCTGACCAAATGCCTTCAATGTGCATCAGGGCGCATCTTCGCGGGCAGAAAACGAATTGATTCAATGTAGAAATTGGTATAATATCTTTCATATCATCTTTACATTGGATAAGATGTGGATTGAAACAGAAACCGAAATGCACCCGCAAAACAATATTTCCGAAGAAGAACGGCTTGAACAAGAAATCGAAAAATTTCTTCTTGAAAAAGGTACAATCAGCAGTATTCCATCTGATTGGAACGATGATGACGAAGATTTTGAGCCGATTGAAGTTCTTGGCAAACCGATTTCCGAAACAATTATTGAAGAAAGAGGCGAGCGATAAAGAAATCGCAAATCCAATCTATCCTTGCTTCTCACGATTTCTTTGTTTGCGAATTTTCCAACTATCACCCTTCAAAATCGTTGTCACAACCGGCATTTCGTGTCCTTCGTCATAAACTAACAATGCCCGAAACTCAAACGGAAACGGACGGCGTGTCCGAATCCGCAAAGTTCCGCCATCGGGTAAAAGTTTAACTTTGTCGGTAGTTTTGACGCCGTTTTCGATAATTTCACGCACAACCTTTTCGGGCAGATTTGAAATTCGCGCTTGAAATTGTTCAACCGCGTGAAACGATACGACAATTCTTTCCCGTGCCAATAAAATTTCGCTGATTTGTTCTTTGGTCATTTTTGTTGTGTTTAGAGTCCAAACTTCAGTTTGCTGGCCGCGCTTCGCTGGCAGCGGCACGCTAAAGCGTGGACTCGAAGCTGTCTATTCGTGTCGTTTGTGCAGTTTCACGCCTTTCGGCAAATTGTCGTCCGTCCAACTGCAATTCACCTCGTAATCTTTGAAAGATTCGGGAAACTCTTTGCCGTCTTTGAGGTGAACGTCAATTCCTTCAAACAATTTATGAGCGTGACAACAACCAAGCCGGGCCTCACGTTTGTTATTTTCGATATTATTTTCGTGCTGCGTTCCAATATGCTCAAAATCGTAAATTCCGCGCACAATCATCTCGCCCCGTGAAGCTGAGCGGTCGTGTTCAAACATATAATTCAACGCTTCAAACAAAACATCCAAATCGTGATTGGTAAAACCTGTTCTTTCGGCAAACGCCGGAGAAACATAAATCTTAGCGACATAAAGTCCGTAAGGCACAACAAATTTACTGCCCATCGTGCGTTCTTTTGATTCATCGGCAATCGTGGTCGCCACGCAACGCGTAATCGTAATATCAAGCGGATTGATTGGGTCAAACGATTGCGAAAAAGTGAATTGAACCGGACCACGCACTTGCCCAAAGCTTGAACCTTTCATCACCCCGCTTCCGGTGCTTAAAACTCCGCCGAATGCCCGGATATCGAAAAACTCACGACAGAGCCATTTCACCGTTTCTTCTGCATTATTGCCATTTGCAAGTTCCGCTTTGGTTATAGCTTTTTCCAATGCGTCGCCGCTCTTGATAAAAATTTCAAACGCATTTCCGTTTCTTTCCGGTCTGAAAGTTTCTATGTAGTTTCGAATTTTGCGTTTCAAACAAACATCTGAAACAATTCCGCGATTAGTATTCGGTTCAAGACGCGGCATATTTCCAGCATCAGGATCGCCGTTTGGGTTGCCGTTGGTTACTTCAAAAAGTAAATAAATATCGTGACGGTTGTTTAAGATTTCGTTGTTCATTATTTTTGTTCTCCTTCAAATAAGTTCTGTTGTTTGTTTTCTTCTGCTTTTTTGTTTTGGAAATAAGCGTCGCGCGCTTCTTTGTCCGCCGCAATCTGTTGGTAAAACCCAAGTGCAAAGCGTCCCTGGGCTTGTAAATTAAACGAGCGGGGAAACTGCGGCGGATTCGTCTGTTTGAATTTGGCACAAATTTCGGCAATCTCGTTTTTGATGGAAACAGAGGCCCCTTTGTTATCACGCGAAAGTTTTTTCAAATGATGCTGATGCAACCTCCAAAGAATCCCAAACGCTGAATTTGGCGAAGAGGAAGCCGTGCCGTAGTATTTTTCGACCACACCCGCACCATCAAAATCTTTGCCGTGAGCCGCCGACTGCAACTTTTGAAAAACCGCCAAAAGCCGTCCGCAATTGTAGGCTTCGTCCGTAATTTCGTTATTCAATTTTTCATCTATCATTTTTGAATTCTCCTTTTCGTTTCGGTTGATAATCAGTTTCAGCAACGCGAAACGCGATAAATTGGTTAAAGACTTTTTACCATCTTGGGCTAAATCAACCGCGATTCTGTCCAATAAGCCTTTTGCCAAAAGTAGCGAAGGTTTGTGACCTTCCAAAGCTGCCCGATAAAGTTGTGTCGGAACTTCGGGGCGCAAATCTTTCGCATCTCGAACGGTTGCTCTCGCCAAAAGAAACAAGTTAAACGGCGGAATTTTGTCGTTATCATGGAGGCGCATTTGAATAAGTTGCAAATCTGCAAACCATTTTTCAAAATTTTTGATTGCCTCCGACACCGTCATTTGCATCCAATTTCTGACTACCACCCGACCTGCATTGCCGCCCAAAGTTACGCTGTAAAATTGTTCGTCTTGAATTTCCGCCAAAAAAGAGTCGCCGCGAAAAGGCGCCGTCATAAAACTTTTCAGCGTTTTTTCGTCCGGTTGTTCAAAAAGTTGAGCAAAAATATCGGTTACTGCATCGCTCTTTTTCGCCCAATAAAGCAAAGATGTATCGGCGATTCGCAAACGGTTTTTTTGACTCGTCAGCAGATAATTCAAAGAGTTTATGTAGCTCTCGACAGCTGAAAACGATACAGGCGAGTTATAATTCTTTTCCAATCCGTAAGAGCGAAACGAATCTTTATCGAATGAAATAAGACTCGCGCCCATCGCTAAAGCACCCGGAACACCTTTAATTTTTGGATGCGAAGCCGAAATCGCGACATCGGTTTTACCCGAAACTAAGCACAAACCTGTTTCCGATTCGCCCTCGCTCGTGCTTCGTTCATCAGCGAAAGTCTTTCTCCAAAATTGTCGTAGTTCATCATTTTCAAACAAAAACTCGCCATTCACTTGAAAGGTAAAATTCTCGGCTTTAAATTTTTCTTCCGTGCCGTTTGCCGTTTTAATCAGCCAACACGGTTTTTCGTCCTCTTTCAACTCTGCCCAACGGAGAAATTCCGGTGTTTCAAGCGATTGAAAACTATCACGAAACTGCAAAACAGCTTTCAGCGTCATCGAATTTGTTTCCGCAAATGCTGATTCAATCTGTCGCCAAAAATCATTAAACTTTGCTTGGCGGTTAGCGATTTGCGAAGCACGTTTTTTGTCGTTTGGTTCAACCGAATCAAAGTCAGGCTTCAAACAAAATACCGCTTCTAATCCGTCCCAAAGAAATTCGGCAACCCCGCCCGCAACTTTCGGGCGTTCTGTTTTGGGAACGCTGAAAAGTCGTCCGCCTTTTTTCGGTTCAACATTTTCCGTCAAACCAATTCCTTCCAAACTTCCGTCAAGTTTGAGGGGAATGTTCCAACGGATATATTTTTCCGTAAAAGCCGCCTCTTGAATAAGGATTCTGCCGTTTTCATTGGGCTTGCTGGCGCGATGATAAAATTCATTTAAGGCTTGTAAAAGCATTACTTTGCACCTCCTTTCATTTGAATTACTTTGACTCGTGGCGGATAACAATCCATTACTGAATCTTTGACCTCAGCCAGAAAAAATGAAGCAGAGGGTTTGACTAAAACGCCATCTGTTAAAGGTTTGCCCTTTTTCTTTTTCGGCATCGCAGTTGCAAAAAGCGGAACTTGATTGTCCGCGTAATCTTCGCCATCCAAAAATCGAAAACCAACTGCCCGTTCCTGATGCGAAAAAACATCGTAAAGTATCAATCCTAAATTTTCCGTCCAAGTTGTTTCAGATGAAAAATCGTCTGGATTTTCAACCCAATCAAAATCCGCCGAAAATTCCCGCACTCCTAAACTTGGGCGATGAAAACATTTTCCCGCCCGCGCCCGACGCTCGATTTCTTCTTTGTATTTCGGCAAAACTTGATTGGAATTTTTGCCTAATTCACTGAGGGCGATTTCCGCTGTGATAATGTATTCCACGCCTTGCAACGCCAACATATTGCGCTGTGTCGCATCGTCCGCACCTCCTCCGGCTTTGATTGTCGAAATTTCACTTGTTCCCGCCATCGCCGATTTAGCTTGGCTCAAACTGATGCGTTTCGTCACCTCGTTTCGGCGGAACGAGGTCCACACGCCGCGTTTTATAACCTTGATCGAATCAATCAGATAAAACATCTGCGGTTTCCAGAAAATCGCTTCCAAAATCCCGCGAGCCGCCGAAGGTGTCATGATCGGATAACTGACACGTTCAACTTTCATCTCAGGACGGGTAAAGCACGCATAATCGCCCCAAACTCGCACGTTGATAAGGTTTTGATTCATAAATTTGCCTCCTTTTTTATTAAATGTATTGAAAAATCAGAAAACGGAAATTCATTTGAAAAAATTACAAAATATAAAACTCGTCTGTCGGTCTTTTATCGGTCAAAACTCCAAGCTGTTTGTTATATGAGCCTTCATTGACAACAAACAGATCAAGACTTTTTCCGGTAAGCAAAGGCTGTAATTGTTGTTTTTGTTGCAAAATCTCAAAGTCTCGCGGATAAAGATTGACCATAAATCTTTGCAGACTTCGCATATCATCTCTGCCGAAAAACACAATGTCCGACTTTGAATTTTTGCCGCGAATCTTTTTAATAATCTCAAATGAGCTGCTTTCCTTACCTTCAAATTGGACAATTACGCTGATTCCTTCGTTATCAATGACCTTTGCTTTGCTCGAAACTTCCCGGTAGTTCAACCCTTCGCGGGCAGTTTGAATTTCTTTTCCAGTATTGGCTGTCTGATAAACGCGGCGGAAATAATCGCTAAAAATCTCGTGGTTTGTCGCTAAAGTTTCTTCGTCAAAACTCTCCAAAAGAGAGCAAGTTATCCCGGTTGCCGCTTTATAAATGCCCGGCGGCAAGACATTTTCTTTCGGCGTAAAAACCCTCACCCGACCTTTTGCCAATTTACCTTCGCGGTTGCAACGCCCTGCTGCCTGAACAATCGAATCAAGCGGCGCAATTGCCCGAAACAACACCGGAAAATCAAGGTCAACTCCGGCTTCAACTAATTGAGTCGAAACTACGCGACACGGCAAATCATTTTTCAAACGCTCTTTTATCGTTTCAATTATTTCAAGGCGATGTTCCGCACACATTGCTGATGATAAATGATAAAGCCCGTCAGTTTCGGTTTCGGCAAGTTTGCCAAACAATTCAAAGGCGTGTTTTCGCGTGTTTAGAACGCACAAGATTTGTCGTTCCGCTAACATTTCCGTTGCAATTTCTGACCACGTTTGCGGCTTCGTAAATTCCTTAAACTCATATCTCACACGGTTTAATTCTCGAAAAACTTTGTCTGTATCGTTAGTAATTTCGACAAGTTCATTGGTGGATAATCCATTTTTGAAATTGAATTCATCTTGACGAAACGCTGGTTGCGTCGCGGTTGAAAAAACAAATGAAACGCCGTAATTTTCCTTCATCTCTCGCCAGACGCTAAACAATGGTTCAAGCAATTTCGCCGGTAAAGTCTGCACTTCATCAAAAATCACGACCGAATTGGCGATATTATGAAGTTTTCGATTTTTCGAGGTTTTATGGGCAAAGAGCGATTCGATGAACTGAACGGAAGTCGTGACGATAACGGGTGCGTCCCAATTTTCGGTCGCGTATTCCAAAAAATTTCGCTTGCGTTTTTCCGAAGTGTTTTTTTCTTCTGCTTCTTCACTTTTAATTTTAACTGCTGAATGATTTTCGATGACAATATCTTTACCTAAAATTTCGATATATTCTTTGGCGTTTTGCTCAATGATCGAAAGATACGGAATGACAACAATTACACGGCGCAATTTGTGAATTTCGGAGTGTTTAAGAGCAAAAGCCATCGCCGAAAGAGTTTTGCCCCCTCCAGTCGGAACAGTCAGACTGAAAAACCCTTTTGGTTCAACGGCTTTTTGTAAACAATTGTCAAAAATTTGATTCCGAATTTCGATAAGTTTTTCATCGGCGTTATTAGCTCTCGCATTTTGAACTTTTGTTTCTCGTGCAGTAATGATTTTTTCCAATAATTTTGCCGGATTGAAATCAACAATTCTTCTTTCTTCGCCATTTCGATAATGTTTTTCGGTATCGAGAAAATCAGCGTCAACCAAACACGAAAAAATCATTCGGGTAGCGAATTCGAGGTTGACTGAATTGTTAATAAAATTTGCATTTGCAATCGTTTCAGGAATTTTCCCGAGCTCATTTTCAAAGTGCGCAATCAAAGGCGAAACTCGTTCAAAAGCATCGTATTTCTGAAAAAGCGTTTTCAAATCGTCTTTATCGTGCAAACCTGCGTGGTGCGCAGCAATTGCAAAAGCAAGCGAAATCCAACGTTTTTGAAAAGCCAAAGCCGCCCCATAAACGGCGTGATGTGTTTCGTTTGAACTTTCGCGCGCTCCGATCAGATATTCTTGAAATTCTTCACGGTATTTGCCCACATCGTGTAAAAGTCCCGCCCATTTTGCTTGTTCGCCAAGTTCCGCGTTGGCTTCACTGATAAACTTTTCGGCAAGCCCGCCAACGCATCGTAAATGGTCATTCAATAAATGCGGAACATTTTGAATATCATTTTCGGTATGGGCCCAATATTCTTTTACCATTGATGTAATTCCATTCCTTTCTTTAATTTTTCTCGGATGATTTCTCGTAGTTTAGCGGGTTTTTCTGCGATGCAGCTTCCCGCGTAGGTCAGGCAAAACCGGGCGACGGCTTCCAGTCCATTTTCGCCAATCTCAAATGAAAGCCGCAAACTACCGTCGGCTAATTCCTCGCGTTGCTCGTCTGGATGAAAATATTTCCGGCTGCGAATCCATTGGGCTTGATATGAATCAAAAAGTATTTCGACCCTGGTCAATTTTCCGCCGCGCATCATATTGAAGCCTTTACTTAAATATTCGTTTTTGTTCCAAAGTTTTTTGCGAACCTCAAAGCCATCTTGCGTGAGTTTGAGATTTGAGATTCTGCCAACGTGAAAATCACGCATTGCCTTTCGTTGATGGTCGTATGAAATCGCATACCAATCGCCGCCAAAGTTGTGCAATAAATAAACATCAACTTTGCGGGCAGACGGCTGTTGCGAATGCGGTGAAAAATAATCGAATTCAACGGTCACAAAAGTTGTCGAAGCGATGGATAATTGTTGGCGAACTTCGGATTCGGACAGTTCATACGCCGGATTTTGAAAACTGATGTTGTCGCTAAGGGTGGCCAGCTCATACGAAACCTGTTCGGGTAGATATGAAACGAGTTTGGCCAGAGCTTTTTTTAAATCTTGTGCTTCGGGCAGATGTCCGGTTAGTTTGAGCGCATTTTCGGCAATAAAAACCGCGAGAATTTCTTTTTCATTGAGATTTGAAAGTGGCGGCGCCCACCCGATCGCCTGATAATAAAAGCCTTTTCGTTGCTTATCATATTTGAGCGGAGCGTTGAGATCATCGCGCAAAAAATCAAGAACTCGCTGAATGGTGCGAACATTCAGTTTTTCGGTATCGGCGATTTCTGCCAGCTTTTCCCGCCCCGGATAACTGCCCGAGGCAATTTCCTGATGAATTTTGTGCAGTCGGGCTAATGCCCGCAAATAAATTCTGGTGTCAGACGGTTTGTGAGGCTTTTCCTTCATAATGGGGGAAAGATTAACACTTTCAGAGTGACAGTTAGTGCCACTTTGATTATGGGTTGAAAAGAATTTTACTTTTCCTGTTGGAAACTGTTAGCAAGTTGAGAAGTTATCTGCGTTTGCGAGATTTCTTCCTGCCGGAAATTGTGCGATGCTCAAAAATATATGCCTCTTATTTGCGAGTGTCAAGAAAAATATGGAAAATAACTTTAAGTTGTAGAAGTAGAGTAAGACCAAGTTGCTTGAATAAATGAGGCAATAATTCTCCTCCTGTGAAAAGGAGGAGTGCCACTGCTTGGTTGGCGAGGTGGCTAGATAAACTTAATCTACTCAGAGGTTTAACAAAAACAACCGCCCCGCCCTTCGCCCCCGCCCTCCTTTGAAATGAGTTTTTAATCTCATCTTTTTAACGCAACTTGGTCTAAGTCTTGGAAATAGAAGGTTACAGTTTCTATTTGGCGAGGGAAATTACGGTTGTTATTTCTGAATATCCTTTGATATTTTTAAGGCCGTTTTTGAACTTGGCACTCACCAGGCACCCAAACAAGAAAAGGGCAACCAAAATGATTACCCTTTTCTATTGAATTTAATGGTGATCCGAGAAGGACTCGAACCTTCGACCCAATGGTTAAAAGCCATTTGCTCTACCGACTGAGCTATCGGACCACACTCGTTGGTAATGTGCCAACGAAACTTTAGATTTTAGCTAATTTTTTTAGAAAAGCAAGTCTGAAATCTATTTAAACCAACTTTCCATCACAGAATCTTGCAAAATGATAGTTTGGTCGCGTTCCGGGCCGGTTGAAATCAATCCTATTTCGACCCCGATCGAGTCCGAGAGAAAATCAACATATTCGCGGGCTTTGGTCGGTAGATCCTCGATTTTGGTAATTCCAACCGTTTCCGATTGCCAGCCTTCGAGTGTTTGATAAACAGGTTTGATTTTGGCCAGATCGAGTGAAACAGCCGGGAACGTCTCAATGCGCCGACCGTCTATTTCGTAGCCGATACAAACTTTAATTTCTTTTAGGGCATCGAGCACGTCTAATTTGGTCAGCGCAACTGAATTAAAGCCGTTCAGTTCAGCCGCATAACGGGTGGCAATCGCATCAAACCAGCCGCACCGGCGCGGACGTTTAGTGACTGAACCGTATTCATTGCCGCGCTGACGAATCAAATTCGCCATATCTTCTTCTTCGTCAAGCATTTCAGTCGGAAAAGGTCCTTCGCCGACGCGGGTCGCATAGGTTCGGACAATGCCCAAAACACCGGTAATGTGGTGCGGCGGAATGCCGGCGCCAACAGATGCCCCTCCGGCGGTTGGATTTGACGAAGTAACATACGGATAAGTTCCGTGGTCAACGTCCAGAAGTGTCGCTTGGGCGCCTTCGAGCAGGATCTTTTTGTTTTGCTTTTTGGCTTCGGCAAAGAAATGCGAAGTTTCGGTCACAAACGGGCGTAGTCTCTCGGCTAAAACTGAAATTTCGGCAAATATTTCGTCTGAGCGAAGCGGCTCGCGTCCATAAAGAACGATGATCCGATTTGCTTCTTCCAGATTGCGT
>JANOEF010000053.1:0-4196 GCA_031413075.1 Acidobacteriota bacterium
ATTATATGTATGGATTAGCTTTTTATGCACAAGGACTTAACGATCAAGCCGCTCAACAATTTAACTATGCTTTGACGGTTTATAAAAAACACGGTTACGACACCGCACCAATAGTAAAATTCCAAAATGAATTGAAATCGAAACCGGCATCAACAACTTCGCAAGGCACACAGCCGAAATCGAATTCGGCGGTTGATGAAGTGATTGCGTTTTATAAATCGGAATCCATCAAAAATGGAGGTCAACTTCTCGGTTCGGGTGTTTATGATTACAGTGTTGCTTTCGATCCGAAAATGAGTTTTAAGGTCGAAAGAGGAAAAGCATACGTCTTCATCGCCATCAAAGAATATGACCCGACATTCGGTATGGACATCATTTCCAACGGCAGAAATATCCTCAGACCAACTAATAGCTGGGATGATAAGGGCTACAAAATTGATTCGGATGCTCAATATGGAATGAAATACACCTTATCAAAATACGGAAATTATTCGGTTTTACTGATGAATTTATCGCTAACCCAAAACGCAAGTATTTGGGATGTTCAATTCAGTCAAAGGGGAAAGGTTAAAGATTATCACTGGATGTTCTTTAAGACGCGGTAATTTGAAAAGAATTTTTAGCTGCAGATTTTCGCAGATGTCGCGGATGAAGACAGATAAATAAATCCTAAAATGTCGCTAGGCGATAAAATACAAATGAACAAAATTTTATTTACAATTTTCGCAATCTCCATCTTGAGCTTTTCAACTTTCGCCCAGGTCAGCGAATTACTTTCACCCGCGGCAAAAGCGGCATTTGAAACGGAAAATTATGCCCCGTGTATTGCGGAATTTTCCAAAACTATTGCTCAACAGCCGAAAAATGATGTCGCTTTGACGGAACGAGCGGGATGTTTTTATTGGGCGTGGTTGATAAAGTTGAATTGAAGGTGAAATCAAGGAGAACAAATTGTCAAGATTAAGTTATTGAAATCAGATAAGTTAAATCACACTGTAAATAACAACCGCCCCAAACAAAAAAGCTACTGGCGAAATAAATCGAAAATACAAAGGCTTGATTATATCCGCACACTTTAATGAATAATTATGGTGAAATCTTCTCGGAACAAAATAAAGCACGAACGATGTAATCAACATAAACCATCCGAAAATCTTAAAAGCCTCCGGATATTTGGAAAAACTCGCATACAAAATTAGAGCGGTAGCCGGAATCATCCTGATTGTTATTTCGGCATAATTTATAAAATTGGTGAGAGCAAAGGCTTTAGCCAAATTTCAGCAAATATCAATCATCCTTTTGGCTTCAGCCTAATTCCTGCTAAAGCAATAAAGATTTTATTTTTTCAAAAGTTCGGCTAAAGCCTTTTTTTCCTTCCAAATTCTGTCCGTCAGCTAAAGCAGACGGCAATTCATTGAGTCCTTTGAATTCATTCTACCCGCAAAAACTCATTTATTTTCCAGATGTTTTTGAATAAATTTCAAAATAATCAGCCAGTTTTTTTTGACAAGTTTAGCGGCTTGTTTGTGATTACCGTTTTTTAACAATTCTATGATTTCCAGATGCTGATCGTCCGAAATGTCCGTCAACCCGACATCTTCCATATAAGATTTTTCGTAAAAAAAGATTCGCGTCTTCAAATCTTTAATTATTTGTCGGGCAAACGGATTGTCGTAGTTTTTGGTTAAACATTCGTGAAAATCCAGATCGGCTTTTACTCTTTCGACTGAAGTTTTCGCTCCGGTAAATTTTGTTTGTGCCGCATTTATTTCAATAAAATCAAGTTCGGAAAACTCCGAATTTTCTATCGCCAATGCTTCCAGAGTCGCAATTAACTCGTAAATGTTTTTCGCTTCTTTAGCGTCAATATCCGAAATTATAAATCCGCGATTCGGAATCGAACTGATAATCTTTGCCTGTTCGAGTTGCGTCAAAGCCTCTCGAATCGGCGTTACGCTGACGTTCAATTCTCTAGCTAAACCTGCCAAAGAAAGAGTTTGTCCGGCATCTAAGTCGCCTTCCAACATCCGATTTTGCAGATGCTCACGCACTTGGTCTCGAAATGAAGTTTTTATAATCACAAATCAAATATAATATATCGTATATGATTTTGTAAAATGCTACAAAAGATTTATTCGGATGATACGAAATTTCAAATTTTCTCGCTGATTTAACTGAGAGCAATTTTAATTACAAATTTTGAGGATAAGAAGATGAAAAATTTTATAGTTTTGGCAATTATCGCATTATCAATGAGTTTTGCAGTTTTCGGACAAAAACCAATGTCGGTCAAAGATAATTATTTGGCAATTCCACACGAATATTTGAAAGCTGATGCTGAAAAACGGACGGCTTGGATTAAAACTGAAAGCCCGGAAGATGGCTATTTGGATTACACAATTCCGGTGACAGAACTTGGCGTTCCCGAGGGCGAAGGCAGAGCGTTTGGCGACGTTCAGATTTTTGAAAAAACAGGTGGTGGGGTAATTGTTGGATTAACAACAAATATGTGTTCCGAAGACGCTTGTCAGGGTCAAGTTTTGTTCCTCGATTACAACGGCGGAAAGTGGGACGACGTTTCGAGCGATCTTGCCCCCCAACCCGATAACGATGAAGTTAGCAAAATGTTGCGCGAAGCACCTGCCTTTGAAAAGAAAGATTCACTCAAAAAGGGTGAACAAGTTCCGCTTTCCATCACGTTCAACGGCACAAATAAACTGATTCAATTCACGGCTGGCGAAAAAGAAAAAATTAGTGATTCAGGTGTAGTTGCCTTAATGTTCAAATGGAATGGCGAGGCTTTTGTCGAGTTCAAATACGAAGAAAGTCCCGAATAAATTTGGAGGAAATTTTTATCAAACAGCTTTCGATTTTATGGAATTTGATTGGAATAGAATGCGTTTTGTGCAAAAATAGGAAGATATGAAAATACTTTTAACTTTTGTGTTGACGATAATTTGTGCGGGCGGATCAGTTGCCCAAAATAGATCAATTTACACCGGAACCACTCCAAAAGATTGCAAACCAACTAAAGAATCAAGTGATGAAGGCTATGTTGGCCTGTGCAAAGGAGTTGGCGGCTATAACTTAATATTGATGGAAGGTGATTTACGCCAAACTATCAATGTAATTGCTCCCAATCAAAAGGAAACTGAGCTTAATTTATGGTCAACGGTTTCGGGCGGTTTTTCGAGCGTTGGCGAAAAAGTCGAATGGCGAATGAAAGGAAAAGCCCCGATTGCGTTCATTGTCCGATTTAAAGCCAGCGAAAACCCCGAAGATTCGACAATTATTACTTCATATTTGGTAGTCGTCAAATTAGCAAAATCAACAGCTTGCATTACCGATATTGTCAAACCTTCAAGAACGCAAAATCTTGAGGCGCGGGAACTTGCAGACGCCGTTGGAACAAAGTCCTGTCAAGTTTTTGAATAACTGGGGACAACCTCTTTTGGTTAAAATGACTTCGGTGATAAAATTTCGCGGAAGTCTTTTTTGGGGCGGGCAAAACAACTCAGCGGGGTAAATCTGCGTCAAACCATTTGAAAAATCAGCTATGAAAAACCATTTCAAAATAATCTGTCTGGTGATATTCACTTTTGTTCTTTCGCTCAATTTACCGGCTCAAAATAAAGTTGATGAAAAAGCCGAAGCAGTTCTCAAACGGGCGATTGAAAAACTGGGTGGTGAGCGATATTTACAGGTCAAAACCGTTTACAGCACCGGAAATTTCACCCAATTCAAAGAGGGTGCAACCGGCATCCCAAACGGCTTTATTGATGTCATCGCCTATCCTGACCGGGAACGGACGGAATTCAAACAGTTCGGCAGCAAAATTATTCAAACGAATTTTGGGGCTCAAGGTTGGATCTTTGACGGCGCGACCAAAAACATCCGTGAACAGGACGCTAAAGAAATTGACGGTTTTAAGCGCTCGATGCGGACCAGTATTGACGGACTCCTTCGCGGTTACTGGCGTCATCAAACGGCTTCGCTGGTCTATGCCGGCAAACGCGAAGCCGGTCTCGGCAAGCGAAACGAGGTCATAAAACTAACTTATCAAGACGGTTTTGTAGTCGAATTTGAGTTTTCCGCCAACGATGGAATGCCGATCAAGGCCCTCTACAAAAGCAAAGACGCGGACGAGGCTGAAACTAAAGAAGAAGACCGTTATGCTCAATTTGTTGATGTCCAGG
>JANOEF010000054.1:0-4183 GCA_031413075.1 Acidobacteriota bacterium
ACATTTAGTTGCTTCTTTTGTTTCACTCCAAAAACTTTTGAAAAATCCCCCTAAAATTTTAGACCGACTTTCAAAACTAGCACAGCAAAGGTAAAGGGGGTTGGAGTGTCTAAACATCCTTTTTGGGGCATACCCGGGTAAGAAGTCTTGACTCACAATCCAAGATTCTAAAATTGCGATTTCTGTTTTTAATTTATTTTAGTACCAGTCCTTAATGAAGCGCCTGCTTTTTGTGCGCCGCCCCAGCACGAGCGACAGGTAACCCCGTCGTAAATATACCTAATTCCACTACTGTCGGTATAGCCTCCGTCTGGGTCATTTCTCCTGGTAAAGCCCCAGTCTTTTGCCACCGCAGCGCGAAGATCTTTTGTTTGTTCGCTCTTGAGAGTATATGTCCGCCTGTTTTTTTCAAAATCCCCTGTTTCGGACATCATCTTGTCCGCAAGTTTGAGGGCGTGTTCCCCGGATCCATCGATCATCATCGAGAATCTATGGATAGCCCCCTTGTTATCGTTGAGAAGCCGCATGAAAAGAGCCTGAACCAGGACCGCCGCTGATTCATCGTCTATGGCGAGTACCTCATCATTGCCTGTCTTTGCAAATAAATCGAACATGGCGTGCGTCGCTTCATGGAGAATAACTGATTTTTCAAATACATTATCCTTCCCGAAGTCATCGCGTGGGAAAAGCATTAGGTCTATCGGAGATTCATATATCGCGCCGATCTTGGATCCCGCAGGGAGTGCCTGCCCCGGCGAAGGGGTGAAACTATCGCGCGATTCGCAGCCGATCGTACCTTGCAGGACAGCCGCCGCAACCATTGAAAATCGCACCCCGGTAACCAATAATCCGTTCAACTCAAAGTTGATCTTCCAGAGTTGGGGCTGACTAAGGACGTTAAACACGGTGCTGACGAGAGTCTGATTTGACATATTTAGCTTATCTCCTATTTCTAATTGAACACTGATATTACCACAAATTTGATTAGTCAAAGAAGCAAAATGTTTGACTAAAATAAAAGAAACCGCTATAACACGAAACTTCTTAGTTACATTTAATCTTTATTCTTAGACTAAGTTCTCAATCAATAACGCGACAGTTTGAAAAAAAATGGGTAGTTTTATTTTGCTATTCTTTTTTAACAAGAAAGGTAAGCGGTAAAAGAAATAAAGAGTTTTCCTCTTACCCCTAAAATCTGTCGGAATATAACAAATTGAAACATTTTCTGGCGAAAATCGTCTAAAATACCTATAGTCATCCTAAAATCTTTACGAGGTAAAAATGAATTATTGGAAGCAGAAATTATTGATAGGTCTGTCCCTTTTGGCTTTTGTCATGGTTCCGTTGGCAACTGTTAAGGCTCAGACCAAAAAAACTAAACCGACAACGGGCGGACTAAATGTGGCGGTTAATTATTATAAATTGCCTAACGGTTTACGGGTCGTTCTTTCGCCGGAAAAAAGTGCCCCGCTGGTGACCGTCGCCGTCTATTATAACATCGGTTTTCGGATTGAACCGCGTGACCGGACAGGGTTTGCACATCTTTTTGAACATCTGATGTTTCAAGGCTCAAAAAATATGGGCAAACTTGAGTATATCCGACTGGTTGAGAGCAACGGCGGGGTTTTGAACGGATCAACCCGCTTTGATTTTACCAACTATTTTGCGGTCGTTCCGTCACATAAACTCGAAACCTTGTTGTGGGCCGAAGCCGATCGAATGCGCGGTTTGGACATCACGGACGAGAATCTGAAGAACCAGCAAGGGGTGGTCGGAAACGAAGTCAAAGTCAATGTTCTGAATCAACCATACGGCGGTTTCCCGTGGATTGACCTGCCGATGGCCGCGTTTGAAAACTGGTATAATTCGCACAATTTTTACGGTGAGCTGGAAGATATCGAATCGGCCACGCTGGGCGACGCCAAAACCTTTTTTGACAAATACTACTCGCCGCAAAATGCAGTTTTAGTGGTCACCGGCGATATTGACGAAACGGAGGCCAAAGGCTATGTGGAGAAATATTTTGGTAATCTTCCCGCCCAAAAAGCCGAGGCGCTGCCCGATATTTCAGAACCGCGTCAGGAAAAAGAAAAAGTTGTGACCAAGGTAGATAAGCTGGCTAATAAACCCGCCATTGCCTTTGGCTACAAAATGCCGGTTCGCGGCACGCCCGAATATTACGCAATGGGTTTGATTGACCAGATTATGCTTCAGGGCGAAGACAGCTTGCTCTATGCTGAAATGGTCAAAAAGAAAGGCTACGCCGGCGGAGTGAGCGGGGGGATCAATTCCGGCTTGGGTAATATGTTTAACTATAACGGGCCGATGCTTTTTGATCTGAGTCTGGTGCACGATGAAAAGTATAAAGCTGACGAAATTACCAAATCTTTAGACGAGGTCATCGGGCGAATGCAAAATAAACCCGTCACACAAAAAGATATTGACCGTGCAATTGTTAAATTCCGGTCGGGTTTTTACGATACTTTGCAGCAATTTGGCGGAGTCGGACGGGCGGATTTGCTGGCCTGCTTTGCTTTATTTGATGACAAACCGGGCAAAATCAACGAAATCGAAGCTAATTTCCGCAAGGTGACGCCGGCGCTGATTCAAAAAACTGCCAAAGAATACTTGCGGAGCACCAATCGAACAGTAGTTATCGTCAAAGCGGAGGGCAAATAAATGTTTTTTAATGGAAAATGGAAAATGGAAAATGGAAAATTTATTTTAGCTTTCGCGCTTTTGGCGTTTTTCGCGGGGAATCTTTTTGCGCAAAAAGAAACTCCGCCGGTCGGTGGTCAGCCAAAAGCTTTTGTTTTTCCGAAAGAAGAAGTTTATGTCCTTCCAAACGGGTTAAAAGTAACGCTGGTGCAATACGGTTCAGTTCCGAAAGTAGCTTTTCAGGCGACGATTTACGCCGGAACCAAAGACGATGCAAAGGGCAAAAAAGCCGTCTCGGAAATGGTCGGCTCGATGCTTAAAGAAGGCACCCGCAACCGTTTAGCCGAACAAATAGCGCGCGAAACGGCCGAGATGGGCGGCAGCATCAATGTCGGAACCGGCACCGACAGTACCAATCTTACCGGGGAGGTTTTATCGGAATTTGATACAAAATTTGTCAATCTGATGGCGGATGTCATCTTAAACCCAAATTTCAAAGCCGAAGACCTGGAACGCCTCCGGGCGAACAAACTGCGGGCTCTCGCGGTTGGGCGAACCCAAGCCGGAAATCAGGCCTGGGAGAAATTCCGGGAAGTTGTTTTTTCGTCTCATCCATATGGACAGATCAATCCAACCGACGATGAGGTCAAAGGCTACACTTTGAGCGATCTTCAGAGTTTTTACGATGCCAATTATGGGGCGGCCCGAACCAATCTTTATATCGTCGGGAAATTTAATTCGGTGACGGTAAAATCCGCAGTGGCAAAAGCCTTTGGCGCCATGAAGCGGGGAATGGCCATCACCCGAAATATTCCTTCGGTTCAGGGTAAACGCTCGATGACGGTCATTGACCGCCCGGATTCTCCGCAATCAACCATTTATCTGGGGATGCCGGCACCGAATCAATCAGACACGGATTATGCCAAATTTGTGGTCATGGATACGATTTTAGGCGGGGCTTTCGGCTCCCGGATCACGGCAAACATCCGGGAAAACAAGGGCTACACCTATTCACCCGGCAGCTTTATCTGGACTCGTTTCAAAACCGGCTATTGGATCGAAAATGCAGATGTGACGACCCAGTTCACCGGTGCCTCTATCAAAGAAATCTTGTTTGAGATCAACCGGATGCGGACTGAACCCGTTCCGGAAACAGAGTTGCAGGGCATCAAGAACTATTTGGTCGGCTTGTATGTTTTGCAGAATTCGACCCGGTTCGGCGTGATCAATCAACTCGAAACGATGAATTATAATGAACTGCCAAAGAGTTCGATTGATAATTATGTCAAAGATATTGCGGCGGTCACGGCTCAAGATGTCCAGATGGCCGCCAAAAAATATCTGACCGAAGATAAAATGTCAATTGTCGTCGTCGGCGATAAAGCAAAGATCAGCGAACAATTGAAGCCGTACGAAAAATAAAAAAGTAACAATGGGGGATGATCAACTGACCATTAATCCCCTACATCTTTTAACCAAAATTTGTTTCGAGTGGCGGCTTCAGCCGCATTAAAACCGGACAGGA
>JANOEF010000055.1:0-16781 GCA_031413075.1 Acidobacteriota bacterium
TGAATCAGAGAATGATAGCTGGGATGCCGGATCAAAAAAACAACTCTTGACGCTCGTTCTCGACGGTGAAAGTGCGGGGTTTGTTACCCCCAAGCTCTCAACCGAAGGACTTTTTTGCCCTCTAACTATAAATGCGTTTATCATCAAAAAAAACTATCATCCGCATCATTTTTTCTTAAATTACTGCAAATATGCCGGTTATCACCAAAAAGAAAGGGAATGTCACAACCTGATTCCAAAAATATCATCCGAAATGTTAAACTTTACAAATAATTGCCGGTCAATCCTAAAAGTAAGGACGAAAAATATGAAAGCTGTCGCCACAATTCAACCAACAAATTCTGAAGTTGAAAGAATTTTTGAACTCCAAAAAGCCAACCAATATAATATCGGCAAGACGACTGCCAAACAACGCAAAGAAAAACTCAATCGTTTGTTCAAGGCCCTCACGACTGAGTTTAGAGACGAAATCCGAGCCGCTTTGAAAGCCGATTACTCCAAGCCGAAAGCTGAAGCGGATTTAGCCGAAATTTACCCGGTCACGAGTGAAATCAAACATGCCAGGCGACATCTGACCAGTTGGATGCGTCCTCACCGAGTAGGCACGCCGCTTGCTTTTTTAGGCGGATCATCCTGGATTCAATATGAACCGAAAGGCGTTTGCCTGATAATTTCGCCCTGGAATTTCCCGATCAATTTGACTTTCGGCCCGCTGATTTCTGCCATCGCGGCCGGAAATACAGCCATTATCAAACCATCTGAACATACGCCCAATTCCTCGAAAGTGACCCGTAAAATAATCGAGTCCATTTTTGATGAATCAGAAGTCGCGGTCATTGAGGGCGGAATCGAAACCTCGACCGAGCTTTTGAAACTCCCTTTTAATCATATTTTTTTTACCGGCGCGCCCGAAATCGGCAAGGTCGTCATGGAAGCCGCCGCCAAAAATCTGGCTTCGGTGACGCTCGAACTGGGTGGAAAATCGCCAACGATTATTGATGAAACGGCGAAAATCTCAATGGCCGCCTCGCGCATCGCCTGGGGAAAGTTTTCAAATTCAGGGCAGATTTGTATTGCTCCGGATTATATTTTTGTTCACCACAGTAAAAAAGAGGAATTTGTCCGCGCGATCAAAGAAAAACTCAATTCTTTCTATGGCGAAAATCCGAGTCAGTCCGAATCGTTTTCAAAAGTGGTCAACGATCGGCATTTCAAACGATTGAAAGGATATTTAGATGATGCGCTGGCACGAGGCGCAAAGATCGTCCACGGCGGAAAAACAATCGAAGCAGAAAAATCAATCGAACCAACGCTGGTTGAAGACGCTCCTTTTGATTCCGAATTAATGAAAAATGAAATCTTTGGCCCGATTCTGCCGATTTTCAGTTACCGGGATATTGACGAGGTTCTGAACCACATCCGTGATAACGAAAAACCTTTAGCATTATATATTTACAGTCAAAATGGACAGAATATTAAATATATTTTGCAAAACACGAGAGCCGGCGGAACGGTTATCAATCACAACGACATTCACTTTTTTAACGCCAACCTGCCTTTCGGCGGCGTCAACAACAGCGGCATCGGTAAAGGACACGGCCAATTTGGTTTCGAGGCGTTTTCAAATGCCCGGGCCATTTATCGGCAACATCTGCCCGGGGCTTTGGAGCTGTTGGTGCCTCCCTATAATAATTTTAAGGAAAGGCTCATCGAACTGACCATCAAGTGGTTTTAAGACTGCGGTTTCGGCCACGGCCGGCGCGGTAATTTTTCGACCGGAATTGAGGCGGGTTCATTCCTCACCAATATCTTCGTTCCAAATTTCGGGATGGGCATCAGTGTAACTTTTCAGCATCTCAATACATTGAGCCGAATTCAGTTCTATCACTTTGACGCCGTTTTCGCGGAGCCAGTCAATTCCGCCTCGAAAATTGACGGATTCGCCGACAATCACCGTGCCAATGTTGAATTGACGCACTAAACCCGAGCAATACCAACATGGTGCGAGAGTGGTAACCATTATTTTATCCTGATAACTTCGTTGTCTGCCTGCTTTGCGAAAAGCATCTGTTTCGCCGTGAATGCTTGGATCACTTTCCTGCACACGCCGGTTATGCCCGCGTCCCAAACAATTTCCCAAACTATCAAAAAGGGCCGCGCCAATTGGAATACCGCCTTCGGATAATCCGAGTTTCGCTTCTTCAATCGCAATTTTTAACATTTCTTCGTTTGTCATAATGGCTGATTTTAGATTGAAATCTGATTTTGTGCTAATCTTTTTTTATGAGTTTTGCGGCAGGCGATTATTTAATTTTTCAAATCGAGAGTGGTTACGGATTGTTGCGGGTGTTAGCGGTTGAAACCGTTGGGTCGGGGGAAACGACCTGGCATATTGCGGCTTATGCGGATATGTTTTTAGAGGTTGAATTGGCGGATATGGCGCTCGAAAACCCGGCGAATTTGCAAGTTTCGATTCCCCACGCGGCGTTGACTAACCGGGCTTTTGAAGCCACACAGGTTTCAAAAATGTCTAATATGCCGCTTCAGGATAAAGATTTACAGGCATTTAATCAGTGGAAAGCCACGCCAAATCGCGAAGTGACTGACCGTTCAATTCGATTATTGTTGGGACTTCGGTGACAGGAAATTTATATGAGAAAACTCAGGACGATTTTGGTTACCTCATTTTATTTTTGACCAAATGTTTGGTTGTGTCATCGGTAACGCTGAAGGGGACGACTTGGCTTAAATCCGCTTCTTTCAACAATTGATTAGTAGTATTTACAGATTCGATTTTGTTTTCAGAAACTATCTTTTCGATTTTTCTTTTGACGGGAAATTGTTTTTTGAGCTGCAATGTCCGCCAAAAAACCTGAACTTGCCAAAAGAACATGGCGGTCAAAAAACCGGCGGTCAGGTAAATGATGATTGGAGTATCTTCTCTGCCCAGGAACATTAGATAGAGCGCAATCGCCAATCCCAGACTGACCCCGGCCGTCATAACACTCAAAACTAAATTAGCCGTAAAATGTTGTGCCGGGGGAATTTCTTTACTTTTGATTTTATCGAAATCAGGCAAAAATGTTCCGCATTGCCGGCAATATGAATTCTCTTTTTGGTCAGCGTTCCCGCATTTTGGGCAAAACATAGTTGTTTAGTAAAACGTCCAAAAAACTTCAAAAGTTCAAAGTTTTCGCCTTTTCAACTCTTTTGCGATCAACTCCAATTCCCGGCTCATCTGACCGGTCACCGAAGAATTTTCCTCCGCCCGCCGAATCAAGTAAGGAATGGTATCCGTGATTGGTCCATACGGAACATATTTCGAGACATTGTAACCTGCATTTGCCAGATTATACGAAAGGTTGTCGCTCATCCCGTAAAGTTGGGAAAAAAACGCATTCGGTTGGTTGACGGCGAGGTTGTGCTGAGAGAGCAATTCGGCTAAACATCTATTACTTTCCTCGTTATGCGAAGCACAGACAACCGCCATGTCCTTGATGTTTTCAACGCAATATTTAAGTGCCAGATTGTAGTCGCGATCAGTTGATTCTTTGTCGGGTTGGATCGGGGATTCGTAACCTAAATCGGCGGCCCGTTCCCGTTCCTTTTCCATATAGGCTCCGCGGACGAGCTTGATTCCATAAAAATAGCCTTTATCTCGGGCCTCTTGATGGGTCACCTTCAAAAATTCGAGCCGGTCGTGACGGTAAAGTTGGATGGTATTAAATATCAATGGACGATCCCGATTATATTTTTCCATCATTTCGGTAACTAGTTTATCTATCGCATTTTGAATCCAGGTTTCTTCGGCATCAATAAAAAGCTGTTGGTCAATCGAATGGGCATATTCACAAATACTATTAACCCGGTGGCGGATGCGCTCCCACTTCCATTCCCCTTTTTCGGTTAATTCCGTGCCGCTTGAAACTTTTTCGAGCGTTCCCAGCGGTGCAATACCGGTTACTTTAAAGACGGCAAAAGGCACCCGGTCATCATCTTTGGCGCGTTTGATAGTGCGGATGATCTCTTCTTTGGTGCGACCGAAATCTTCTTCTTCATAACGACCTTCGACCGAATAGTCCAAAATCGCACCGATCTTCGATTTACTCAGATTAACTACGGTTCCTTCACATTCTTCGATAGTTTCGCCGCCGCAGAAATGCTTAAAAACCGTGGCTTTGATGGCCCATTTAAACGGCAAGTGAAACCTCAATGAGAGTTCCGCCATTTTGGTGCCGAAACTGTTCAGAGATGCGGAATTCATCATCCGAAAGAGCCAATATCGTTTCTTCAATTCGGCGTTCGATTTATCGGCAAAGGCGACTGCCGTGTCCTGTAAGTCAAGTTGTAAATCGCTCATTGATTAAATTTTAGCCAAAAGTGAAAAAGTGGCAAGGGTAGAAAGAACATTTCTCCAAAATTGTTTCTTTCGCCAATTTCCGTTATGATTTTCATTTTGAATATATGAGCAAAGGATTACCTAAACGCAGCGAAGATTATTCAGGCTGGTATAACGAATTAGTTGAACGAGCCGATTTGGCCCAACACTCGGCCGTCAAAGGTTGTATGGTCATCAAACCGTACGGCTTTAGCATCTGGGAAAAAATGCAGCGCGCCCTCGACGATATGTTTAAGGAGACCGGACATCAAAATGCCTATTTTCCGATGTTTGTCCCGAAAAGCTTCCTCGAAAAAGAAGAAGAACATGCCGAAGGGTTTGCCAAAGAATGTGCGGTAGTGACGCATTATCGGCTCAAGGCCAACCCGGACGGACCGGGTTTGATCGTTGACCCGGCCGCCAAACTTACCGAAGAACTGATTGTCCGTCCGACTTCTGAGACCGTCATCTGGAACGTTTATAAAGGTTGGATCCAGTCTTATCGGGATCTGCCGATTTTGATCAATCAATGGTGCAATATTGTTCGTTGGGAAATGCGAACCCGGCTTTTTTTGCGGACGACCGAGTTTTTGTGGCAAGAAGGTCATACCGCCCACGCCACTGAAGCAGAAGCCATTGCCGAAACCGAGCAGATGCTCAGGGTCTATGCCACGTTTGCCGAAGAATGGATCGGGGTGCCGGTGGTAAAAGGAATAAAAACTCCGAACGAACGCTTTGCGGGCGCGGTCGAAACCTATTGTATCGAAGGATTGATGCAGGACGGAAAGGCGCTGCAATGCGGGACTTCGCATTTTTTAGGCCAAAATTTTGCCAGATCTTTCGACGTTAAATTTGTCAATAAAGAAGGTCAGCTTGAATTCGCCTGGGCTACCTCGTGGGGCGTTTCAACCCGGCTCATGGGCGCCCTCATCATGGCGCATTCGGACGATAAAGGTTTAGTGTTACCGCCCAAACTGGCCCCGATCCAGGTAGTTATCGTTCCGATTTATCGAGACGCCGAAGGTTTGGCCAAAATCAGCGAAACCGTGGACGGGATTGTCAAAGAGTTAAAAGCCAAAGGGATTTCGGTTAAATATGATAACGACGATCAACAGAAACCCGGATTCAAATTTGCAGAATACGAGTTGCGCGGAGTACCCGTTCGGCTCGGGTTAGGTATGCGCGACCTCGAAAACGGAACCATCGAGGTTGCCCGGCGCGACACGTTGACAAAAGAAACGATGGCGCTCGACGGAATCGCGGAATATGTCGCCAAGTTGCTGGACGAAATTCAGTCCAACATTTACCAAAAAGCTTTGAAATTTCGCGAAGAAAATACGTTTGAAGTTGAAACCTGGGACGAATTCAAAGCCCAAATCGAAAAAGGCGGATTCATCTCCGCACATTGGGACGGGACGGCCGACACCGAAGACGCCATCAAAGCCGAAACCAAAGCGACAATTCGCTGTATTCCATTGGACGCAGTTGACGAAACAGGAAAATGTGTTTATTCGGGAAAAGAGTCAAATAAACGAGTTTTGTTTGCCCGGGCTTATTAATTTGCGGCGAAGTGAGAGACATTAAGCTCGATCTTCGCCAGCCGTTTCTTCAAACCAACATCTGACACAAAATCGGTGCTTTTTTCTTTGTTCAATAGTAAATTTGGAGGGCCGAACCTTGACCGTCATTTTTTCATCCCCGCTCAGTTCGTTCCAGGTTTTTAACTTTTGATAATCGCATTTTGGACATTTGTCATTCATTTGTTTTTCATTATCGGTTGTTTGTTGTAGAATTTCAAAAAGTCTTTTCCTGAATTTCAAATCAAATGTTTATAATTAGAGCTAATTTTGCCGATAGTTTTGAGATAAATTCGACTTTGAATGAAACAAGTTTATTTTTCTCAAACTTTAACAATTATGTCGAACTGATGCCGAATTTGGAAAACATTCATACCGATGGAAAAGGCATTACGCGCTGGGTTATCGAGGCTAAAATACCCTTCGTCGGTAAAATGAAACAGTCGTTCGCGGTTGATTTTCTGACTACCAGCGATATGATCGAATGGCATCCATCCCCAACTGAGACGCAAAATTATCTGCGGAGCATGGCCGCGATAGTTGAAACATCGGCCAACCAAGTCCAGGTAAAATATTCACAATTTGTCGAAATACGCCGCCAACAGGCGCGCGAATTACACCCGCTGGCCGCGATGGCCGGCGAAAGAAACATCAGTCAAGGAATGCAAGCTGAGATTGATTTGATGTTAAAAACATTTATCAGCAAAGCAAAGGAAAGGTTAGAACGAGTATGAAGAGAACAATTTTTTTAATCGCAATGCTGACGCTTCTGTTAGCTTCAAATATGTTTGGGCAAGTCACGATGCCTCGTGAATCAAACAAGCAGGAAATCATGCAAATGGTTGGGGACACAAAAATTAACATCGCGTATCACCGCCCGAACGTCAAAAACAGAGTAGGTAAAATTTATGGCTGCGCGACGGAAAAAGCCATCCAGCAGGGCAATAATACCGGGCCCTGTCTGGTCCCCAACGGTCAAGTTTGGCGAACCGGCGCCAATGAAAATACGATCATTGAATTTTCAACTGATGTGACCGTCAACGGTCAACCCCTCCCCGCCGGAAAATACGGTTTCTTTGCTATTCCGGATAAAAAAGAATGGACTTTGATTTTTAATAAGGTGAATGCCGAATGGGGTGCGATGACCTACAAGGCCGAACAAGATGCTCTCCGGGTCAAAACGACTCCTGTTAAATCGAAAACTGTCCGTCAAACTTTGATGTATGAATTCGACTCAATTTCGTATAATTCGACTAACGTGGTTCTCAGTTGGGAAAAATTGATGATTCCTTTTACGGTCAATGTCGGCGACATTAACGGCCGCGTCCTGACCCAACTCCGCGAAGCCATCAAAAACCGGAAAGCTGATGATGTTCGTCCCTTAAATCAAGCAGCCGGGTTTGTGCTCGGTCAAAAAATGACAGGCAGTTACGAGGAAGCAATGGGTTGGGTCAATGAATCAATTAAAGCTCGGGAATTGTTTGGAAATTTGAATACCAAAGCCCGTTTATTGGCAGAAATGGGTAAAAAAGCCGAGGCCATTTCAACTGCGGAAAAAGCTCTCCAGGCCGGAAAAGCCGCTACCCCGCCAGCCAATGCCGGGGCGATGACCGCGTTGGAAGATGAAATCAAAAAATGGAAAGCAAGCAAATAGAGTTTTAACTCAAAAAAAGAGGGATTGATGAATAACGCCCATCAATCCCTTTTTCTACTTGTTTTGCCGCTAAATTCTTAAGTAATGACCCCACCGTCCACGATCACCACTTCGCCATTCATATACGAATTTCTATCAGAGCACATAAAAGCGGCGAATTCAGCCAGTTCGTGCGGCTCGCCCAGTCGTTGTTGAGCCACCCAGCCTTCGTGCGCCTGCATCAGCCGATCAGGCAAAGTATTGCCCAAATCCGTATCAAAAATACCGGCGGCGATGGCATTGACCATAATTCCGAAATTGGCGGCTTCACGCGAAAGACATTTGGTAAAACCAATCATAGCCGCCTTTGAAGTGGCATAATGGACCGAGGTCGGGAGTGAACTCATAGCTCCGATTGAGGTAATATTCAGAATCTTGCCGTAGCGTTTGCGAATCATCTGTTTATAAAACGGTTTCGTGACGGCAAACAGACTGTTGACATTTGTATCAATCACCCAATCCCAGGACTTATCGGTCGTGGTGGCAAAATTATCCGGTTTGTTGACTGCGGCGTTATTGACCAAAACATCAATTTTCCCAAAGGTTTCGACCACCTCGCGCGCCACCTTTTTCATCCCCAGACGGTCAGTCACCGAGACTTTGAAACCTATGGCTTGTCTGCCAAAACTCTCAATTTTGGCAATGACTTCTTTGGCCAAATCGTCCGAATTATGATAGTTAAAAGCCACATTTGCTCCTTCGCGGGCAAAAACTTCACAAATTGCCGCCCCGATTCCACGTGTTCCGCCTGAAACAAATGCGTTTTTTCCTTCCAATAAAAGACTCAAATTTAATTCTCCAGTTTATTAAGACAGATTTCTAAAACAGAACTAAATAAAAAGGTTAATGAAATTGTAGAAAACTGACAAGTGGCGAGAGTAACATTATTTTCCCGGGCAGTTTTGAAAGTTTAAGATCGAAACCCGATTTAGACTTAGTTCGGCTTGGCATAGTAGTTGCTTTTGTATTGCTGGAAAATTGATCTTTTACAGCAAAAGCTCAATTTTCCAGCATTTTTCACTAAAAAATGCAAATTTTTGTCATTTCAAGAGTGACAAAAATCGTTCAAAATGACCGAAACAAAAATCATCCGGTTTATTTCAAAGGAGTATAGAAGTGTTTAATTCTTCATCACAAAAAGGGTTTTCCTTAATTGAGTTATTAATGGTGCTGGTAATTGTCGGATTATTAGCAGTTGTCGCGGTGCCTTCGCTGCTTAGATCACGCGCGGCGGCGGAGAAAGGGGCGACAATTGCCAATCTTCGGACAATTCACAATAATCAATTGACCTATATGTCGCAACGTGGCCGATATGCCCGAATGCGCGAGCTGAATATTTATTTTAATAACACTTTAGGAACCCAGATTGGAACTTCAACCAATGCCAGAATCTTACGCGGATTTTATTATTATCAATCGAATCCGACGCCGACAGACACTTCCTTAAGAACTCAGTATCAAATTTATTCCTACCGGATTGATGGATTTTTTATTGACACGTGGTTCATCCTGAGTCAGGACGGAATCGTCAATACCATCGTCCCGTAATTATTCCCTCTTATGCCGAATCTTTTATAAAAACAGGAGATATGTGATGTCTGACGACTTAGCAACCACCCCAAAACCCGCTCATTCCATCCAAATTGTTCAATTATTCCAACAACTCAGTGAAACCGCGATCGACCTCCGAATCGTTGAAAAATTCTTTTCCGAACTCGAACGCCGGATGCTTCAATCATCAACCTTAAGCTTTGATATTGAACCAATCAAAACATATCTCCACCAGCTCAAATCTTTTAGTGAAGAAACGCCCTCGACCGAAGTTACACAAGTTGAATTCAGTCTGAAACACGAGTTACAGAATTGGCGAAGTTTACTAGCAAAACGGGACGAAAAAATTGAAACCTATCACTTCCGTCGTTTCTGCGATTCGGGCAAAGAGCCTTTGGACAACGTAGTTTTTTCCGCCCTCACCCGTTTTTATCGGGATACTCTGCAAACTCCGCTGAGCCGCAGTAAATTTGATCTAACCGTCACCCGGCTTTTCACCAAGGAACGAAATGTGACCCGCCGCCAAGCCAATTTGAACCGCGATGAGTTAGCCCTCCGGTTGCAGGAGATGTTTGATCAGTGGGATGGCACAGCAAATATGTTCGAACATTTGGCGGACGAAACGAAAGCTGTGGTGGCCAAAATTGATGAATTTATCGCTGAAACTCAATCGCTCGAGAAATTTGAAGAACTGGTTAAAAATAATTTGTTTGACCGTTTCCGTGATTTTAAGCGCGATTTAGGCGAAAAGTTTTTTGAGCCGACCATTGTGGCTGCTTCAATCGAATGCAATTTAGCGGTGGGCAATGCTTTTCATCAGCTCTTGGGCAATGCCAACGAAAATTTGAATTCCAAACTTATCTCGACTTTTGATTTTGCCGAAGCCTTTCACGACACTTCGCCAAACGCCCAACTTCATACTTCGGAGCTTTTACACGAATTCAAACTACATGAAACCAGTGATGGGACGACCGAAAGCGAAGAACTTCTGTTCATTTGGGAGTTATTGGAATCGGTCAGCTCCGATAATCCATCCGGTCCTCAATCCAATCCCGAAAATATCTCGCTCAAAGACCACAAATCGGCCAGTAAATCCCTCCCCCCTCAGGACCGGGTTGCAGCTTTGCTGGCCACTATCCAGGAAATTGTGCCAAACACCAAACTGCTGCGTGACTATATGCACAACTCAAAACTATTAAATTCGATAGACCTCAATGACTTTTTGCACTCACCTAATGAACAGGTCGAACAAATTTGCCGGGAGGCACTGAGTTTAATTATCTGGTCGGCCGAGATCCAGGAAAACGAGTTAACCAATCCGACCAATCTCCCTCTCACCATTCGTGACGAGGTCAAGACGATTCTGCGAAAGTCTCAAAGCCTGGCTGAACAGTTAGGGCTTTTGGTTGAGATCTCAGATCAGGCCACCCAAAATCGTTTGCTGTTAGTATCCAATAAACTCCTCGAAACCAGTTTCAAGGTGGAACGGGCCATTGTCCGTTTTAGTAATCGTAATCTCGGACACACAAAGACCGACGAAGAAAAAACCGAGGTTAAACAAACATCCAAACCCGTTTTTGTTCTGAAACCGCAACAACCGGTTAAACCCAGAGCCAATCGTTGGTTAGCGGCGGCCACCATTTTGATTTCATTATTAAGCAGTAGTCTCTATTTCTATAACCAGCAAGTGAACGACTCTATTCCGCCGTCTCAGACCATCGAAAAAGTTGACCACTCGATGATGCCAAAAGGTGAACATTTAAGCGTTGTCTTCCGCCGAAAGAATACTTTAATTGTCACCGCGAAAAGTTCCTGGAAGGAAATTTCCAAAGACGAGCAAGCCGAAACAATGCAGATTTGGGTAAACGTTCCGTCACAGCCCAAATTGGACACTGTTATCGTTTTTGACGAAGAAGGACAACTTCTGGCTGACCTTTCGCCAAATGGAATAAGTTTTGATGGGAATCCGCAAATTGCCGAAGCCGTAAAAAAATGACTAAAACTAATATGACCAACCGCATCCAACCAGGGCGGAAACCCCGAACTCTGTTTTAACGTTTGTCAGGGACTTTTAATTATTAGACTTTTGGCGAAAACCATCGCCTCTAGCCAACTTTGACTAGCTGATTTTGTGCCTTTTTTATTGTCCATTGTCCATTGTTCATGGTTCATTGTGCATTGGTGCTTAAAAGGTTTTACTCCACCTTGCCCCCCTCATATTTCGGCGGCGCAATTTTCATTAAGATCAAATAGGTAATAAAACCCAGCGCAAACGTCACAAACCAGGCATAAATATAAAGCGTATCAAAAAAATCCGGGTTCGCCACCTGTCCGTTTGGCGTGGTAGCGGCTCGGATAAATCCGGGAACTACCGGCAAAATCGCCGTCACCAAGGCGACTATCGCCCGCCAGTTAAAGCCGCTTGAATAGGAATAAACTCCGGCGGTTTTGAAAAGCTCGGATAGTTCCAAATGCTTGCCGCGTAAAAGAAAATAATCGCAGATCATAATCCCGCCGATGGCGCCCATCAGTCCTGAATACCCGATCAACCAGGTAAAAATATAGGCTCCCATCGAGGACATCAATTGCCACGGCATCATCAGGATTCCAATTACAGCCGTAATCAAGCCTCCTGTGACATAGCTGATTCTTTTGGGATTAAGATTCGAAAAATCATTTGACGGCGAAACCACGTTGGCCGCCATATTGGTCGTTAGCTGTGCAATAAAAATTACCAGCATCGCAAATAAAATAACGATGGTACTGTCAAATTTTTGCATCAATTTTACCGGATCGGGAATCGCTTCACCATAAATGATAACCGTTGCCGAAGTGACGGCCACCCCGATAAAAGCAAACGCCGTCATCGTCAGCGGCAAGCCGAGGGCCTGTCCGAGCATTTGCGATTTTTGAGATTTCGCATAGCGGGTAAAATCCGGAATGTTTAGACTTAAAGTCGCCCAATAACCGACCGAAGCCGTCAGCGCCCCTGGGAAAATAGTCCAAAAATCTACATGATTTTTTTGTAAAACCGTCACATTCGATAAAACCTTACCCATCCCGCCCGCATTTGAACTGGCCCAATAAAGTAAAATCACCCCGCCCCCGAGCAGCAATGGAGCCGACCACGTTTCGAGATACTTGATGCCTTCGATGCCTTTCAAAATGATAAAAACCTGAATCGCCCAAAAAAGCAAAAATGAGATCCAGGTATGGAGCGGATTTCCCCAAAATGTTGCATCAAAAGCAGACCAACCCGACCAGAGGGCAGTCAGCAGGGCGTCAATCGCAGTGCCTCCGATCCAGGTCTGAATCCCGAACCACCCGCAGGCCACCACCGCCCGCAGAATAGCCGGAATATTGGCTCCTTTGGTTCCGAAACTGGCCCGGCACAAGACCGGAAAGGACACTCCGTATTTTGTTCCGGCGTGGGCGTTTAAGATCATCGGAATTAAGACGATGGAGTTGCCCAGCAGAATCGTCAACATGGCTTGCCACCAATTCATTCCGGCCTCAATGAATCCACCGGCCAGCGTATAAGTCGTGATGACCACACTCATCCCGATCCACAGCGCGGCTATGTTCCAGGTTGACCAGGTCCGTGCTTGGATGGTGGTCGGCGCCAGATCGCGATTCCACAAAGGACTATCGGAAACATCTTCGGTTAATTCGACGAAATCATTTTGCATAAATTATCCCTTTATAAGCAGGTCAGCAAAAGTTTTACGACAGATTGAAAATAAAGAAAAGTTTGCAGATAGCTGAGTCACTTTGGTTTTTGGGTTTTCTTCATTGTCCATTGTCCATGGTTAATTGTGCATTGGTGCTTATTCTCTCAAATTCCCCCTACTTCCCTTTTTAATTCCTGCATTTTACAGGATTTCCCGAAACTTTGCTAAAATGCTTTTTATGAAACTTATGGCGCTGTTTTTTCTCTTGTTTATATTAACTTTCAGTCAGTTAGCGGCTCAGGATTTTCGGCAAAAAATAAACCAGGCCGTTGAGAATCGTGATTATTCGACCGCGCTCGGCGAACTCCGGAATTTGGAAAAATCCGACAAAAAAACCTTTACTATCAACAATTACGATTATTTAACGGCGCGCCTGGCAGAAAAACGAGGAGATTTAGCCCGGGCCATGACCAAATATCAAAGCGTTCTGAAGCGAAATTCGGTGCTCGCCCCGTATGCCAAATGGCATCTTTCACAGATTGCCCGGGCCAGCGGAAATTTGATATTGGAAAGAACCTTTCTGCAAACGTTCTTGATTGAAAATCCCAATAGTTTATTGGCTCAAGCAGCCTATCATCGAACCGCTCGCTCATATTTTGAAAGCGGCAATTATGAACGGGCTCTCTTCTTTTTACAAGCCATGCCGAATTTTACGGCGACCGGCAATTCCAGTAATCCGCCGAATCCCACTGTTTTTGGCAACTTAAACGGCAACGATCCCAAAACCCGCGAAAATTTGGTTTTGCTCGGCAATGCCTATCTGCAAAGTAAAAAAACCAAGGAAGCCCGTGAGGTTTTTACCAAACTGGTTAATAATTTGCCAAACGCCGGACAGCCCGACGATTTCGCTCTCGAAGGCACAAAAGGGTTGGATATACTCGATAGCGAAAGCGATAAATATGGCAAAACTGCTCCGTCTCTGCCGGACACCGAACATCTGCGCCGGGCCCTGATCTATCAATTCAATCGTAATTTCACCTCGGCCCGATTGCATTACAGCGCCATTGTCGAACGCTATCCCCAGTCACCGAATGTCCCCGATGCCCTCTACCAAATCGGGCGCGGTTATAATTTGGAACTCGCCTATAATGAAGCAGTTAAATGGTTTGAAAGAGTTCAGTCAGAATTCCCGGCGCATCCTCTGGCCGAAACGGCATTGAGCCAATCAGCCTCCGCCTATTCACGAATAAACAAACCCAAAGAAGCAATTTCTCGTTACCAAAAGTTTATCGAAAAATATCCTGATGCTGACGCCTTAGAACGGGCATATTTGAACATTGTGGACATTGAGCGCGATTTGGGCGAATCAACCGATGCGCTCAACTGGGCCAAAAAAACCCGCGAAGCCTTTCAGGGCGAACTGCCCGAAGCGCTGGCGCTTTTTGCTCAAATTCGGATTCGGATTGCCGAAAATGATTGGAATAACGCCCTGACAGATTTAGTTGAACTGCAAAAATTTAGCGATTTAGGCGGAACCCGAGTTCCCGGCGGAACAAATAAAAATGAGGTTGCTTTCCTCACAGCCTCTGCGCTCGATCAGCTTGGACGCTATCCCGAGGCCATCGAAGCCTATCTGGCCATTCCCGATGGACGGAGTGAATATTACGGTTGGCGAGCGACCGAAAGACTAAAAATGCTGGCGGCAGAAGAAAAATCGAATCAGGCGGTAACCCAAAAGTTCGGCTATTATTTTGGTCTTTCGCAGCAAATTGTGACCGTGGCCGCAGCCGATTCAATCCGGCAGGCAACGCAACACGCCTTACGGCTCACGGCGGATGAAAATGTTCGGGCGAAACTACTCGAAATCCTCAAAAAAACTTACCCTCTGATTCCGTCATATCAGAAAATTCCGGGCGGAAAGCTCCAGGAATTTGGGCGGAAAAATCTTTTGAAAGATAAATCTGTGAGTTTAGCTAATTCTCATCAAAATCTGGCGGATGAACTTTTGTTTTTGGGACTCTATGACGAAGGAACACCCGAACTGGAAACTGCGCTGCGAGAAAAACTGTCGAAAAACACCAATTCGCTGAACGATTTTCCGCCCGAAACGGCTTACACCTTAGCCGTCTTTTACAATCGGGGCGAGATGTCAAATCGTTCAATCGCCTATGCCGAGCCACAATGGCGAAATGTGCCCGCCGATTATCAGGTGGAACTGATGCCGCGTGAGCAAGTCGCGCTCCTCTATCCGATTCCATACGCTGATTCCCTGCTTAAATTTGCACCGGAACGAAAGGTTGACCCCCGTTTTGCGCTTTCGATTATGCGTCAGGAATCACGTTATCGGGCGGAGGTTAAATCGGTCGCGGCGGCTCGCGGACTGATGCAGTTTATTTCCGACACCTCGAATAAGATTGCGACGGAACTTGGCAAAAAGAATTTCAAACAGGACGAGCTTTATCATCCTCCGACGGCCATTCTTTTCGGCTCGCAGTATTTAGGCAATCTTTACAAAATTTTCCCTAATCAGCATCCGGCGGTCGCCGCCAGTTACAACGGGGGCGAGCATAATATGACTCGTTGGCTGGCCCGGGCCAAAACTGATAGCCAAGACCGATATGTCTCGGAAATAATCTTTTCTCAATCAAAAGATTACGTTTATAAAGTGATGGCAAATTTTCGGGTTTATCAGATGTTTTATGACGAAACATTGAAAGCCAGATGAACTAATTTTCATAATTCGGCGTATCATAAAACAGCTTTAAGCGAAAAAATCAAACGAGAGGGATTATATGTTTTGTCCAAGTTGCGGGATGGAAGAGCGATTTTCTAACCAATTTTGCCGGGCCTGCGGAGCTGATTTACGACCAGTCCGATTAGCCGTTTCCAAAGTTGACGGCATTACGGCTTCTGCCATTTCGGCCCGCGAAGAAATCAGTCGGGCCTTTGCCCAAAAAATTCGCGACACCCGTCACGGGGCGGATATGAAAATTGTAGCCGAAGACGTGCTGCCGCAGATTGAAAAATTTCTCGAATCACCCGAAGAAAGACGTCTGCGGCGAATCCGCGTCGGAAGCATTATTTCATTTATCGGGTTGGGGGCCGCGATTGCCTTTTCGATTATCGCTTCGATCAAAGATGATGAACTATTGGTGGTCGCCGGTGCGGGTTTTATCACTTTGTGTATCGGACTGGCGTTTGTTATTAACGGCTTACTTTTTACCGTCCCCAAAAAAGAACTAGCCAATAATACTTTCGAGGGCGAAAATCAACGGCAACTTGACCAATTAAGCGCCGATACGAACGAACTTATCCTGCCGCCATCAAGTCAGCTCTTTACCTCTGTCGTCGAGGAAACAACGCAACATCTGAACGAAAAACAACCTGTTTCCCGCAACTAATTTTTTACTTAAGCAGGTCAGCAAAAGTTTTACGCCCTCTTGAAAAATCAAGAAAAGTTTGTAAATAGTTCCGTCACTTTGGTTTTTGAGTTTTCGGCCCTGTCCATTGTTAATTGTTAATTGTTAATTGTTAATTGTTAATTGTTAATTGTGCAATGGTGCTTACTTACCGTCTCGATTATATTTTTGCGTCAAACGAAACTATAATCGGTTGGAAAGGGAGAAATGATTCATGCGATTATATTTCGAAAAAACTACGATTGTATTTTTGATGCTGGTTTCGGTTTTAATCAGTAATGCCCAACCGACGGGGCGCGGCGGGATGGCGATTAAGACAGCCGAAGACGTTCATTCATACTCAAATCCGCAACAGGCTCGCGTGGTCCACGTGGCCCTTGATTGGACGGTTTACGGTGAAGGCTGCGCCGGACAGATTCGATTGAACCAGCGATTCAGAAGCGAACTCCAGGCGGACGGCATTGGCGGTTCGGGCGTTGGGCATGGGGTGCT
>JANOEF010000056.1:0-3755 GCA_031413075.1 Acidobacteriota bacterium
GCTTCTTTTTAGAAAGTATTCACAAAACGTATTTTTGATTCTGTATCCGTGGCAGAGGTTGCCCGAAATCAATTTTTCGGCTCCGAATCGAACCTGAGTTTTTTCACGGATTCCCGAAGCCGAAATCCCCGAAATTTTGCCTCTGACCTCCGAACCCGAAAAAAACCCGAATTTCAGGAGAGAATTTTTTTTCAACAAAAACCTCAAATTTTCAAGAAATGAGTATTTTTTACGGCGATCTTGGCGAACAAAATTTGATCAGGTGACCAAACAGGGTTATTTGGCATATTTTCTTGAAATTCGATGTTATTTATGAGGCGAAAGGCAGTTATTCGTCGAATCAAGAAGTTAAAACAAGATTTTGGACAATTTTTGATCCGGAATTTCCCAAAAACCGATTTCGGGTTCAGGGCCGGAATCCCGACCGAACCCAAAAATTTCTTTTAACACCCCGAACCCAAAACCCGAATAATTTTTGAGGATTTTCGGGGTTTTCGGGAAAATTCGGGTCCGAAAATAGTTTCGGGCAATCTCTGATCCGTGGCCTAGGCCAAACATGGGCCGCAACAGTAAATTTCGAAACCCCACCGCAATCCGAAAACGCCATATCCCACACGACGAAACGACATTTTGCGTCTGACCAGAAATCCTGAAAAACCTACGAAAATTCCTAAATTCGCCCGAAAAATTGTCCATTCTCGCTCTCGATTCTTGTTTTTGAGAGAGTGAGGTAAAAGTCCGATTGACTTTTGCATATCTTGTTGCAGTGATCAACAGAATCGATTTCATCTTTTTTGGAGCTACACACCCGTGATGAGAAAAGTTTTGGTGTTTTTTCGGATTCCCCAAATGCATTCCGTTCGAAACCCGTCCGTACAGGTTCCTGCCCACACGAAATAACTCGCAATTTTTTCGGATTTTCGAGTTATTCGAGAAATTGGGGCCCATGTATGGTTAGGCATTGCTATTGAGTTTCCTGATACATGTCTTTCTGACATGGTACCTTTTCAAACGTAAGAGGTTACCGATCGTTTTTCAGAAAGATCTAAGTGGTCTAAGTAGGATCTTATCTGACCAGTAAGAATGTGCTGTATTTGCTAAGACCCACAAAAACTGATCCCAAAAATAAAGTGCTGACCTTTATATTGTGTTATTTGCCTTGTTGCAGTCACTTTGGTCTATGCAGCCTCAGCAACGCTCCTGCTGCTGATTGTCACTACTTTGACGGCTTTGTTTAGAATGAGGTACAATTTTACTGTACTGAGGTTTCTTGATGGTAGCCGAACAAAAGCGTTACTTGCTTTCAGAAATACGGCCTCCCAGTTAGGCCTCAAGAACCAACCTTTTGCGTGCTTGAACAACGTCCAAATTCGTTTTAAACTTGTGCGTGAGCAGGCCGCAAAGATGAACTGGGAGGCCGCTTTAATGGAAGGAAGTAACGCTTTTGTTCTGTTACTATCCAGAAACTTCAGTACCACTTCCTATGTCATTAATGTCATCTGTTGCTAATAATCTACATCAGGGTTTTGGATTTTTTTCAGGCATAGACATGCATCTTTCAACATATCTTCGTGGATGCTCAACTTGAGTGACATAGACTATCAGCTGACGGTGTCTCAACGGCTCGTTGCTGGCAGCATATACAACAAGCTGGCTCAAATGAACAGTGCTGTGACGGAGCTTAAAACCTAGCCATACGCTATACGTATGCATTTTGTCAACGTTTTCCTTCCATCCGAGTTCCAATCAGAGGGATATTATATTGAAAGATGTCCAGAAAACAATCATGGATTTTTCAGCTCGGCTAGAGACTGGTTAATTGCATTAAGTGTCGATATAGACCCTTCTATACATGGAAGTGTCCATTTTCACCTCAAATCATCGGGGCCAGAATCTCACACCAAGTTTGTATGCGCCTGTCACAGCTTGGTCGGAACTGTGCCCGGACCCCCCTCCCCCCCCCCCCCTCCATGTGAACATTTTGGGCTCGCAATCGCGAACAACAAAGACTGTGTTAGCGGGAAACCACATATACTATACTTCACCCGTTAAACCAAAATCGCCCACTTCTGCACGCTGGCGAAAGGAAACGCGCGTGTGACGTCATGAACGATTTGCGCAATGCAGTTTACAGTCGATTTCGACGCCGTTTTCTTCACTATTTGTTCTTCTGAATCCATGTTCTTGAGCGTGTATGACTATCGAAAATGTATCTACGAGGGGAGAAGATTGACGTTGACCGAGGCAGACAAGGTACTTTCTGGATCTTGAGAGACTCGCTTTCCATTTTTCGAACAACCATTTTGGCAGGTCAACGAAGCGACTTTCTTTGATTCGTTGGTCTAAATTCGAGCACTTAGAAGTGCTCGCTTTCGAACGTCATTAATTTAGATAAGACAAAGCGTCAGGACATCGAAATGAAAACAATCGAAAGCAAAGGCGCAAAGCAGGTCAACGTGATGAACCGTTCAGAAAAGAAGGAATATTGTACCGTTACCTTTGCCATGAAATCATACCGGACAAAGATGCCAGCGATCATAGTTTTCCGAGGCACAAAAAGACGGCTAACTCTCCGAATGTATTCTGAAGGAACCGAAAATTCCGCAAACATCCGCGTACTTTACCCGCTGAATCAAAACCGCCACCTTTTGAAAATCAGTCGTAGGAGAGAGGCTTGTGAGGCCATTTCGGCTAAGTTGCCCATGACGTCATCAGCAACTTTTTAGTGTTGACGCTGGCGATGGCTGTGTCAACTTATCTGACGGGATGGATTTTAGATCACGCAGGACTGAGCGCCCAACAGGTAGCGAGTTTGCTTGGCGCGGCGTTTTTAATTCCGGGCATTGCCTGGTGGCTGATTCAAAAGCGGCTGGACAACTCGGCGGCGCACAGTTTAGAAACCTCGCAACCCATCATCGAAATTGAAACCGCAGATTGATTCAAGGTTTCGTCAGAAGCCGAGAGTTATGCTAAAGTCACTCCTTAAAAAAGTATCGAAAGGGATGTGTATGATGATTCTGGAATCTGCGAACAAGCAACAACTATTTAATCTCAAGAAGAGATGGCTGAGAATTCACCCGGCAGATAATGTCTTGGTGGCGCTGACCGATTTACACAAAGGCGAAGAAATCTCTTGGGAAGATTTTCATTGCACGCTGGTCACCAATGTTTCCGCCAAACACAAATTCGCTATGACCGATTTAGCGGTTGGCGACAAAATTATTATGTACAGTTTTCTGATCGGCAGAGCCGTCGAGCCTATACGACAAGGCGAAACCATCACGACGCGCAATCTGCGCCACGACACTTCCGAATTTGCCTATCAAGCCGCCGAATTCAAGTGGACGCCGCCGGACATTTCCAAATGGCGGGAACGCACTTTTCTCGGCTATCAACGCTCCGATGGACAAGTCGGCACAGGCAATTACTGGCTGGTCATTCCTATGGTGTTTTGCGAAACCCGCAATGTAAACGTCATCAAACAGGCATTCGAGAAAGAACTCGGCTTCGCGCAACCGGAAATCTATCGCCATCAAGTTGCCGATTTGGTGAAGTTGTATCAAGAAGGACGCCAAGCCGAGATTGAAAATTATCAAAGCAAAGAAATGAGCCATGCGACAGGTGAGAAAAAGATTTTCGACAATATTGACGGCATTAAATTTCTCACTCACGAAGGCGGCTGCGGCGGCACACGCGAAGACTCGGTCGGGGGCCTGGGTCGGGTGGTCGTCGCCCATCGGGTCCTGGAACAACAC
>JANOEF010000057.1:0-5348 GCA_031413075.1 Acidobacteriota bacterium
TTGGCAAAATGAGAAATTTTGTATTTCATAGCAAAAGATAAATATCGTAACAGAAATATAGAACAATTTCACAGAAAATGCCACATAATATCACGAAAATAATATTCTTATTCGATACTCGCGGCAGAAATCGAACCTGCGAAAGTTGATGAAAAACCCGACAACTTAGAAGCAAACATTTGGGTAACCAAACAGAATCCGTAAAGTTTCTTACAATTGGCATTGAAAGTAGTCGAACCCACAGATTGGTTGGTCGAGCAAGCAACTGATGAAATACAACAAAAACTGTGCTTACGGTTTTCTTATTTCACAGAATCCAATAAGCAGGTCACCAAAAATTTTGCAACATATTGAAAATAGACATCTTTCCTAAATAAGTGGTTCTACTGGTAATTTAGTGGAATGTAGTAGAATGGACAAATGAGCACAGAAGAATTTTTTGAATTATTGTTAGAGTTTGGCGAAGAATGGAAAGTGAAAGAAGAAATGGAAAAATCCAGCTACTGAAATCAGTCGGGAGAGGGTATCGAAAGTTCGAGAATTTCCGAAGCGCAATTCTCTTCTTTTATGGAAAACTTAGCTTGTTTCCACTAAATTACCAGTAGAACCAGAAAAAATACGGCGATTATGCCAAATTTTTTCTGAAAAATATCACTCAGCTTAATGATTCGATGGAAATTGACTCGGTTGAGCTTTATATGCAAAATCCGCAAACTCAAAAGTCATTTGACAAAACACTAATGGATTCAATGAAATCAAGTTTTTCGGATGTCCATTCAATCAACAAAGGTTTTGTCTATTTCAGCGAAAGACCTGCTATCCAAGGCACTTTTTCTTTTACCGTCCGAAAAACACCAATGATGGGTGGTTATATGATTTTGCTGGTCAAAGAACAATCCTCACTTTATTCCTTTAGCTGGAGCGGTGAAAAGAAATTCTTTGACGAATGGAATATTGCTTCCGAAAAAGCTATTGCCTCATTAAAAACCACGAAGTAGTCTGCTTTAGTTAATAAATTTGGTTTTAAGCCAGATCTATTTTATTCGCTAATTCAAACCGGCGATTGACCTCTTCCCAGTTGATATTCTGCATAAAAGCGTCAATATATTTTGCCGCTGTCGCACCGTAATCCATTTGATAGGAATGTTCATACATATCCAAAACCAGTAACGGAACGCTGAAAGGGGCATTGTGAGCGTGGTCTGCTGCCCAATAATTATGAATTTCTTTGGTGTGCAGGTTATATGCCAAAATCGTCCAACCTGAACCGCCCGCCAGTGACGTTGCAGTTTTCTTAAATTCTGTTTCCCACGCTTCATAACTGCCGAACCCTTGTTTAATGACTGCGAGCGATTTACCATCGGCTGTGCCGTTTCCGCCTAAGTTAGCAAAATATTGTTCGTGCAACACAACCGAACCGGTGCGAAGCAGTTCTTCACGTTTGAGATCGCCGTAAATGTAAGCAGGTAAATCTTTTTCTTTAAGCATTGCCGAAAGTCTTTGCTCAACCGCATTTAAGGCTTTGACCGAACCCGTATAATTATTTTCCCAATGCGATTTAATCAGTTTTTCCGAAATGCCTTTCAACTTTGCCGCGTCAAACGGTAAGGGCTTCGGTTGATGTTTTCCGGCAAAGGCGGGTGACAAAATATCCGTTTGGGCATTGCTTCTTTCGTTAAAAGCCAAGACCGTCGTTCCTGTTGCCAAAATTCCGCTAAGTGCTTCTCGTCTGGTTAATTTACTCATATGATTTATGCTCTACTTAATTTTTTGAATATTAGAAAAATAGTGTTTTAGCTAAGCCGATCAGACCGCCGATTAAAACTACCCACAGCACATCTATTTTGAATTTATACATCGCAATAAATGAAGCAACGCTCAAGATAGCGGCAAACCATTCGATGTTTTCAGAAAAACCATTCGGGAAAACAACCGCCGCCCCGAAAACTATGGCTAAATTCAAAACCACGCCAACTACTGCCGCCGTTACACCCGACAAAGCCCCGGTCAAATTCTTGTTTCCGCGCAAAACTTCGATATACGGCGCACCAATAAAAATGAACAGAAAACTTGGTAAAAAAGTAACGTAAGTTGTAATCAAAGCACCGATTACGGCACTTGTTGTTTGACTCATTCCAGCAACCGGGTTGTTCCAAGCCGCCATAAATCCAATGAACTGCAAAACCATAATCAACGGTCCGGGTGTTGTTTCAGCTAATGCCAATCCGTCAACCGCTTGTTCCTTGGTAATCCAACCGAAAGAACCTGCCGCCGCTTGCGTGACATACGCCAAAACTGCATACGCCCCACCGAATGTTACCAATGCTGCTTGGGTAAAGTATTGATACTCGTGGATATGCAGACTATTCCAACCTTGCCATAAACCAAGAAGAAGAAACGGTAGCAGCCATAGCAATATTCCGACTGCCAAAATCTTGATTACTCGTAGCCGGTTCGGAATTGTATGTGCCGGCGGCGGAGCGTGGTCGTCAATAATATACGGCAAATCTTCGGTTTCTTGTTTGGCTTCATCTTTCTTGCCATTTCCTTTTTTGTTTGGCGGAACAAAAAGATTTGGAAAAAGATTTACCCCTAATAATCCAATTATTGCCGCCGCTAAAATAATCACAGGAAATGGAATATGCAAAAAATAAATTGAAACAAAAGCGAGTCCGGCAATGACGAAATGCACCCAGCCTTTCAAGGCTTTCCCCCCAATTTTGATAACCGCTTCGACGACAATCGCTACCACAATCGGTTTGAAACCCGCCAAAACCCCGGCGACTGCCGGAACATTGCCATACGCCGCGTAAATGTAGGAAAGAATCAGCAAAATAAAAATTGAAGGAAGAATAAAAAAAAATCCTGCCACGATGCCACCCCAAGTTCGGTGCATCAGCCAGCCGATATAAATGGCAAGCTGCTTGGCTTCCGGTCCCGGCAACAACATACAATAATTCAAAGCATGTAAAAATCTTTCGTCCGAAAGCCAACGGCGTTTATCAACTAATTCCTTGTGCATAATCGCAATTTGTCCAGCGGGACCGCCAAAGGAAATACAGCCAAATTTTGCCCAAAACCGAAACGCTTCCGCAAATGGAACGGAGCGGGTTAGAGGTTCAGATTGTTCGACAATTTCAATCTTCTTCGTTTCGTCGCTATTCATTTTTTTATTTTTATTTTTCGCCATTTTTGAATTAGTCCTTATAATTATTTGCTGTAACGGTTGATTTTAGGAGCTGATATAACCCGTCAAATATCGGAAAGGTTTGTTTTAATCTTTCGTGGTCATCGCTGAAAACCTCGGCAATTCCGCGAATCACGGCGTTTACTCCGATTGCTTCAAGCCGGTTAAATTTATGGTCTTTAAGGTCAATATCGTGAACAATTTCAGCAATTTGTTGAAGGGCGGAATCATTTTCCAAATCAAAACTTTTGATGAGCGTTTCAAAAGTGCAATCTTCGCCTTGATGCGTAAAATCTGCTCCAACCATATCAAAGGTCAAAGCATTTTCGGTTGATTCGCCTTCAGCCACAAAACTAAAGCGAGGTCGGGCATCAATAAACCGTTTAATCAGCCAACCCGAAGCCAATCGGTCAAAATGCGGATTTTTCCTGGTTGTCCAACGTCTGTTTTGATAGTCGGAAAGATTGAGTTTGGCGGAACGATTATTTAATTGAAAGACTTTTTCATTTGTTCCTTTGGCTGATTGTAATTCTTGACGGCATTTCTCAAAGGCTGTTTGGGCATTTTTGCGGTTATCTGCTTGAAAGAAATCATTTGCTGTTATCCGTTCTAATTCCTGCTGTAATTTGCCAAGTTCGGATTCAAATTTGCTTAATTTGGCAGTCAAAAGATTTGAAGTTTGTTCACCGAAATCCTTGCCTAAGTTTTCAAACTCGCTGATTAATTTTGCGTATTCTTCATCGCGTTGCCGGCAAAATAAGGCAATAATTTCCTGATCGTTTTTGCCTTCAACCGAGTCCGCCCGAAAAATCGTTGCTTCACCGCCCTGAGCTTCGATTTCCTGTTTCAGCCAACCGAAATCTTCGCCGGTTTTTTCGTTAAATGGGAGAAGATAGACCGAGTTTTTGATTGAGATCGCCCCGAAATTCTGCAATTTTCGCCAGATCCGAACCCGCAGATTAGTCGGTTGAGCAGGCAGCTGATGAATCAACAGAAGCCATTCTTGCGGTTCTTTCAATTTCATAGGATGTAATAAATAAATTATGTGTAACGACTGTTACATTTTAATTGAGGAGTAATTATTTGGCAATTGCTGATTCAAAAACTACATTGTGTAGTTGATTTTTCTAAGGCTGATAAATTATCCTAACAATAATTGCTGAAACTGTTTTACTTTTGCAAGTCAACTAAACTTTATGAATCTACCGCTTTTGGCGAAACGGAAAACATCACTTTATACCGGAACAAATTCCGTCCGTTCAATGTTTATCGGGTTATTGAGCCTTTTTTTATTGGTCGGAACGGCATTTGCCCACGGCGTTGCCGAAGGTGATAAAGGTTATATTCAGGCAATCACCGGAGTCAACATTTTCCCGTTTATCTATTTGGGAGCGAAACATATGTTCACCGGCTACGATCATATTTTGTTTCTGCTCGGCGTGATCTTTTTTCTTTATAAACTCAAAGACATTGGTATTTATGTCACGCTTTTCGCCATCGGGCATTCGGCGACGATGCTTTTGGGGGTTTATTTCGGCACGAACATCAACAGTTTTTTGATTGATGCAAACATTGGATTATCGGTCGTTTATAAGGCACTGGATAATCTTGGAGCGTTTCAGAGCTGGTTTGGTTTTCAGCCGGATACGAAAGTTATGACGCTCGTTTTCGGACTTTTTCACGGATTCGGGTTAGCCACCAAAATTCAGGAATACGAAATTTCCCGCGATGGTTTGATTCCGAATATGCTGGCGTTTAACGTCGGTGTCGAAATCGGACAACTGCTTGCTTTGGCAGCGATTTTGATTGCGATGAGTTATTGGCGGCGGACAGACAGTTTCTTAAAACACGCTTACACAGCGAATGTTCTGATGATGATTGCCGGCTTTATGCTCATCGGCTATCAATTGACCGGCTATTTTGTGCATTAGATTTTTAGAAAATTATGTATAACATGGATTTACCAAATCGGGCGGAACTGCCGACCAGTAAGAAATTATTGCTTTCGACGCTGATTGCGATGGTGGTCGCGGCGATTCTTCTTGTAACAATTGTTTTGCCTTCGGAATACGGAATTGACCCGACGCGCATCGGGCGTCTGTTCGGTTTGACGCAAATGGGCGAAATCAAGATGCGTTTGGCGGAAGAAGCCAAAAAAGAC
>JANOEF010000058.1:0-3929 GCA_031413075.1 Acidobacteriota bacterium
ATTAGACATTATTTGAAATAAACTTGATTCAGATTTAACCAAAAATTTGCCCGCGAATGAACGCGAAAAAACGCGAATAAAATCCTTTTTTGTTCTCAAAATGAATCAATTTGAATCGCCATTAAAAAATATTCGCGCAGATTAGTGTGATTCGCGGGCAAATTCTCATTTCAAATAATCTCTATTGGTTAATGAACGAACTTCGTGATTGAGGGCGGTTTAAGGTAAAAGATATGAATACAAGAATTGTGATGACCACGAGTGCGGTGATGTTTGGATTACTTGGGGTGATTCTGACATTTTTGCCAAATGAAATTGTTCGCAGCTTCAATGTCGAGCCGGCTAACTCTTTATCAATTCTGATGCAAATTATCGGCGCCCTCTATTTTGGTTTCGGGATGCTCAACTGGATGCAAAAAACGAGCAAAATCGGCGGTATTTACAACCGGCCGATCGCGGTCGCCAATTTTTCCCATTTTATTATCGCCGGACTTGCTCTGATCAAAGGCTTATTTTCGAATTCAGGTTTACCGACTTTTATCTGGGTTTTGGGAATTATTTATTTGATTTTTGCGATTGCTTTCGGAATCATACTTTTTCGGCATCCTTTGGACGAAAAGAAGCCCGCGTGAGACAAAAAGACACGGACTCTCGGTTTGTAATTGTTTGAACCGAGCGCCGAATTTAGGTTAAACTCAAAGCTATGAAAATTTCAAATAACAAAATCCTGATCACGGGCGGTGCCAGCGGTATCGGACTCGGACTGACGGAGAAATTTCTCGACGAACAAAATACGGTTCTCGTCTGCGGAAGACGTGAATCCGCGCTAAAAGATTTAAGCGATAGGTTTCCGTCCGTTGTCACCAGGCGTTGCGATCTGTCATCCGCCGACGAACGCGAAGAGCTTTTTCAATGGATCGCCGCCGAGCACAGCGACCTCAACGTGCTGGTCAACAATGCCGGAATTCAGCAATGGATGAACGTTTCGGATGATGATTTTTATTCACGGGCGAAAGTCGAAATCGCCACCAATATCGAAGCACCGATTCATCTGACCTCTCTGTTTTTGAAATTGACCTCGTTGGAGACGATCATCAACGTCACCTCGGGATTGTCATTTGTGCCGCTTACCAAAGTCCCGGTCTATTCCGCTACCAAAGCGTTTTTTCACTCATTTACGGTTTCCGCCCGGCATTTGTTACAGGCAAAAAATGTTGAGGTCATCGAGATAATTCCGCCGGCCATTAACACGGATCTCGGCGGAAAAGGCTTACACGATTTTGCGCCGCCGGTCAGCGATTTTGTCCAATCTGTTTTTGAACAATTAAAAGCCGGGAAAACGGAAATTACCTTCGGAATGAGCGACAAGATGTCAAACGGATGTCCGGTCGAATTACACGAGATATTTAAGATGCTCAACCCGCCAAGCTGAAAAGATGGCTCTGACGCTTTGAGTCTGATCCATACATTGCGCCAAAATGATTCAATCCTATAAACAAAATCCTACTGTCGCCGCGCGTTACGACACCATCATCATCGGTTCCGGCATGGGAAGTCTGACGACTGCGGCTATCCTGTCAAAACAAGGGCAGAAAGTACTAGTTCTCGAACGCCATTACACGGCTGGCGGTTTTACGCATATTTTCAAGCGAAAAGGTTACGAATGGGATGTCGGCATTCATTATATCGGCGAGGTTCAGCGGCCAAATTCCGTGATTAAACGCCTCTTTGATTACATCTCCGATTCGAATATCAAATGGGCGGATATGGGCGAAGTTTATGACAAGATCATCATCGGCGATCAGCAATATGATTTTGTCAAAGGCGTGGAGAATTTCAAAGCTAAACTGCTTGAGTATTTTCCGGACGAAAAAGCGGCGATTGATGGATATGTGAGCCTTGTTTTTGCCGCCACGAATGCCGCCGACAAGTTTTATGCGGATAAGGTCATACCAGCGTGGATGAGCTGGTTGATCGGCCGTTCAATGCGTAAGAATTACCTTAAATATTCGGATACAACGACTTACGAAGTCCTTAAAACTTTGACCGATAACGAAGAATTGATCAAAGTCTTAGCGGGACAATACGGTGATTACGGCGTGACCCCGAAGAAAAGCAGTTTTGCGATACACGCGGCTGTTGTCAGGCATTATTTCGGCGGCGGCAGTTTCCCGGTTGGCGGTTCGTCGCAGATCGTCAAAAATATTGACCCGATTATTGAAGCCGCCGGCGGAACAATTCTCGTCAGAGCCGAAGTTAAGCAGGTGCAAATTGAAAACAATCAAGCGACCGGCGTCATCATGGCAGACGGCAGAGTTTTTACTGCTAAAAATATCGTCAGCGGGGCGGGAGTGATGACGACTTACAAAAAACTTCTTCCCGCCGAAACAGTTGCCAAACATCAATTGGACAAACAACTGCAAAAAGTCTCTCCCTCGGTGGGTCACGTCTGTTTGTATATCGGCTTGAAAGGAACGCCGACCAAACTTAGACTGCCGAAAACAAATTATTGGGTTTATCCCGCCGATAAAGATCACGACCAATGCGTCGAACGTTACCTGGCAAATATTGACGAACCGTTTCCGGTGGTTTATATCTCGTTTCCGTCGGCCAAAGACCCCGATTTTACCAAACGTTATCCAAACCGGAGTACGATTGATATTATTACCCTGGTTCCGTTTGAGACTTTCGCCCCGTGGGAAGGCAGCCACTGGATGAAACGCGGCGATGATTACAAAGCATTGAAAGAAAAAATTGCCGGGCGTTTGCTGGCGGAACTCTACAAACACCAGCCCCAATTGAAAGGCTGTGTCGAGTATTACGAACTCTCAACCCCGCTCACCACGCAGCATTTTGTCAATTACGAAAAAGGCGAAATTTACGGATTAGACCACACGCCCGAACGCTTTCGGCAAAAATTTCTCAAACCTGATACGCCGATCAAAAACTTTTACCTGACCGGTCAGGACATCGTCACCTGCGGCGTCGCGGCGGCTCTCTTTTCGGGAGCTTTAACCGCATCCGCCATGACGGGCGTTAATGTTTTGAAAAAGGTGATGAAATGAAAAGGATAAATCATTCCTCAGAATTTTGTAGAAAGCAAGCAAATCCATTTTCTGTTTTGATTTCATCCCGTCCAAAATCATAAAATCAAATCATGACAAATTCTTACGATGTAGCGGTTGTCGGCGGCGGACATAACGGTTTAACTTGCGCGTGCTATCTGGCGAAAAGCGGTCTGAAAGTAATCGTGCTTGAACGCCGTCATATTGTCGGCGGTGCGGTTTGCACACAAGATGATTTGATTACCGGCTACAAGATTGACGTTGGTTCGTCCGCTCATATCATGATTCACCTCACGCCCCTCATTCAGGATTTGGAACTTGAAAAATTCGGTCTGCATTATATAGATTGCGATCCGTTTGCGTTTGCTCCGTTGCCGAACGGCGCAGGTGCGATCTATTTTTGGAAAGATGTTGATAAAACCTGCGAATCAATCGCCAAAATCTCGCCCGAAGATGCCGAGCGTTACAAAAAATTCGTTACCGAATGGGAAAATTTAAATGAAGGAGTTTTTAAAGCATTCCTCAAACCGCCGACGATGATGAACCTCGGGCGGCATATGGTTTTCGGCACAAAATCTAAAAATCCGGCCGATATGGTTCGCAAATTGATGACGAGCTATGGTTCATTGGTCAAAGAAACTTTCAAAGACGAAGGCTTGCGGGCGGCGATGGCGTGGCTCGCCGCCCAATCCGGTCCGCCGCCGTCGGCAATGGCAACGGGCGACTTCTTAGGCTGGCATTCGATGATTCACAAAAGCGGAGTCAAGCGTCCGCGCGGCGGTTCGGAAGGCAACCGCCAGACCGAGACCGAATGGCACCGGATCACCTGCTTCAACGGCACCGGCAAGAGCGTCGCCGAGCACG
>JANOEF010000059.1:0-1829 GCA_031413075.1 Acidobacteriota bacterium
TCTTTCTTTGTTCGATAACTCGCACAACTAAATTTCGCGCTTCAGTTTTCAACTCTTGATCAAGAGCTGAAAATGGCTCGTCCAAAAATAAAAAGCGTGGTTGTCCAATGAGCGCACGGGCTAAAGCCACGCGCTGCTGTTCACCGCCCGAAAGCTGATGCGCTCGCCTAAAAAGACAATCGGCAAGAGACAAATCGCGAACGAGACTCGCAAACTCCTCACGTGATTCGTTTTCTGAAATTTTTCGCGCTTCGGCCGCAAATAAAATATTATCGCGAGCGCTCATGTGCGGAAATAATTCATAATTTTGAAAAACAACGCCCAACCGTCGCTGGGGGGTCGCTAATTTTGCCAAATCCATACCTTTGAAATTCCACTCAAGCTCACGGCAATCATCTAAACCGATGAGAAGACGAAAGGTCGAAGTTTTTCCGGCGCCAGAGGGACCCCAAAGCGCACTGATGCCTTCGTCAGGAATTTCCCATTGCGGAATATCTACTTTGAAATTTCCGTAATCACGAATAAGATTCTTCACCAAGGACACGGCCTATCCCCCAAAAAAACATTCCAACACTTCCACCAATAACAATCAACACCCAAGCCATAGCTACAGCAGGATTAATGCGGTAAGAACTCATCAAACTACTTATGTGCATAGCAAGAGTTAGATTTTGGCCTGAAACCATTTTAGAAATTGCAAAATCACCTGAAGCCCAAATGCCTGCAAGTCCTGCCAGAAAACCCGCCTCGCCAATAATTTGCGGATATATCAACTTTATAAAAATATGATTTGCACTAGCCCCCAACGTGCGAGCCGTTTCAATTTGTAATGCCAATTGATCAATGACATTGGCCCATCTAAACCTAAATAGTACCGGCAATATTAAAACACTTAAGCCTATCACAATATAAAAATAGTCAAAATTCGAATTTCTGCTTTTCACCATAAACATCGAAAAGCCTATAAGTGCTGAACTGGGAGCGACAAATGAAAATAAAAACCAGCGATAGGTTTTATGTGGAAAGCCATATGCAATTATAAGTAGTGCAAGCAAACAAATGAGCCCCGTTCCCATTGAAATTAAAAAGGTGCCCAATATAAGTGTGGGTAGCCCCTGAACCAATAATGGGTAGGCTCGAATCTGTCCGATGCCATTCGCAAGTCCGATAAAAAGCCCTCCCAATGAGACAACAACACATAGGATGGGAGCAATTAATCCACTGGGGAGAGACAAAAGTTTCAAGTTACTCCAACGTGGACCTCCCGAAAAGGTCTTAACCTTAACCTTAACCTTAACCAATAAAGCTAGTCCCATCAGCATTACAAGTTGAATCAATGATAGCCCAATAGCCTGAGATAGATTTCCGTCAATTCTTATTTTCTCAAAAATAAGAACTTCGATAGTTGTACTCCCCATCTTACCTGCCATTAGTGGAATAGAAAAACTCGCAAAACTGAGTGAAAAAACATATAAAAAGAGGCTATAAAAATCTGCTAACAAGAGACTCTTGCCCGCGCGCCACATAAAAAAACCCAGCGAAGCACCTTCAACGTAGGCCAATTCAATGGCCCGACCAAAGCGATTACGTAAAGTTAAAAAAAGACTAACACTAACTGTTCCAACACTTACAATTGAGTGAAGTGTAACTATCCCTACCATGCCAAACGGAAATGGTCTTAGAAGCTGAAAACAAGACAGCACTAAAAACAAAGTGGGAACAAGATTTGGCAGTAACAAAAATATAATTACAGCGCGAGGGACAGGAACAGGAACATGGAGAAGGCGAGCAGCCAGGACGATACTGCCACGCCCGCTGCCGCGCCGCCG
>JANOEF010000060.1:0-10432 GCA_031413075.1 Acidobacteriota bacterium
CGCAACAAGCTCTGGGACGCCTACTACAACCCCGTCCCGCGCAAAGCGAAGCCGGTACCGGCCGCGGAACTGGCTATCAACATTTGCCGAGTTTTGCGGATTGAAGATTTTGAACTTATCTGATTTATGGTGTGAATTACATTTGTTGCAGGCTAAAACGTAGTTTTCCCAAGTAAAGGCTTTTTCGGGATAAAGTTTTTTTGGGTAAATATGCTCAATGTCTGTTGCTTCATTATTTTCGCAATAGACACAAATCTCCAAACCAACACACATTTTCTCCAAAGCTTTTTTTATTTCGTCAAAGGCTTTTGAGGCTTTACTTTCCCAAAGTTTTGTTGCTTTTTCAGCTTTTTCCTTGATTTTTGGCAAAATATCAATCTGACTTTGTTTTGAAGCCAGATGTGTAAGAGTTTTTGCTGTAAGAGTTTTAGAGTTCAATAGTAGCATCGGTTGTGAATACGCTTTTCAGACCCTTTAATTCAGTTTCTTCTTTCGGGGAAATCTTTCCTAACATTTTCTTTTTGCTGAGTTTAACCAATTCTTCTTGTTTCTTAACCGAATCTTCCGAAATCGAAACATCTTTTCCAAAAACCTCTGTTCCGTAAGCATCCAAAATATTTCCGTAGATTAAACGCTCTCTATCAACACCTATTACTTCGCCTGATTCTTCATCGCTTCCGGGGGCTTTAAGCCGCCAAATACTTCCTTTTTCAGCAGCACGGCAAACCAACGGACTATGAGTTGTGACGATAAATTGCAATTTCGGAAAGTATTTCAAAAACCAATGCCCGATGCGAGTTTGCCAGGTCGGATGCAGATGAGCATCAATTTCATCAACTAAGACCACCCCCGGTAAATCAATAAACATCTCGCCTTTTTGGATATTTTTGAACACTGTTTCTGAGCCGTAAACGCGAACAAGTTGACGAATCAGTTCAAAGGTTAAACTCAAAATTGAGCGATAACCGTCACTCATTTGATTGACTGCAATGATTGCATCATTTCCATCTTTAAGGAAAATGCCTTTTGAACTGATGCTTTCTAGTTTTGCGTTATTTGGCAAGAAATCATTTGAATTGATTAGTTCCTTTATTTGTTTTAACTGATTAGAATTTTCGTCTCTTTCTTTTTCTGAAAGCGTCGGATCATTTGATGTGTTAAATAAACCTATTAGCCATTTTATTGGTTCGGTTAAGGCAACACTTTCATTAAAAATAGAAAGATGTGCTGCCAAATTTGCTAAAGTTGGATTATTATAAACTTTTTCCCATTCTTCGTTTCCACCTTCGAAACGACGGAAAGGTCCGAAAGCCGATGAAAAAAAGAGCTCAACTATAGTATCAAGTTTGGTTATTATTGATGTTCCATAAGTAAGCGTATCGCCATTAAAAGTAATGGCTTCACCCTTATATGTAAGCCTATTTGGTTCAAAAGAAATATGCCTTTCAAAAAGGTTGCGTGACATTAAATCCTCAGACATAAAAATTTTCACATCGGTAACATCTCCAGTTCTTCTCACCCAATTATCCCAATTTTCTCTAAGTGCTTCGCCTTGTTCAGTTCCAATCAAAGCCAAAGCTATTGAACGAATAATCGTAGATTTTCCAGAACCATTATCACCGATCAAAACGTGCCAACCCGCAGGATTTGGGAATTCAATCTCAAAATGTTCAATTGATTTTATATTCGTGATTTCGGCTTTTTGGATATACATTTCTTCAGACAATCTTAAAAGAATCAAACCGAAAGAGCAATCAGCCATTGGGCCAGAAAGTATGTTGCGAGAATCCAAACCGGTGCCAGTGGGATCGGAGATTTGAATTTGTTGTAAGCAAGTAATGAATCTGAGGCAACAAAGGCGAGCGAGCCTAAAAGAGCATGCAAAGTGTGATGGTTGTGATTTTCGATAGTCAGACTCAAGGCCATCCATGACATCAGAGCAAGAGCGGCGGCGTAAATGATGACGGGGATTTTGAGTTTGCCCAGATCTTTCCACAAAAGTTTGAGAAATAAAACGATGTAGGCCAGGTAAAATATCACGCTGAGCAAATTTGGAGTTGTCCAAAAAGCGACGATAAAACAAATATGTCCAAGCAAAAAACTGATCAATCCCTGGAGAAAAAACTTTTTATCTTTGATCAATAAAACGTCGCCGATGACTGAAAAAATAAGTCCGAGCAAAATCGCTTTTTGATAAAAACTAAGTGGTGAAGCTGAATTGAGAAAGGCTATCAAAATAATTACCAGCATCGTCAAAGGCTTAAAGAGAAACTGCAGCGATTCATTTTCACGCAATTTAGCGTAAATTGTGATAGCGGCAGAGATGAGCGCGATGATGGTAAGGGTTGGAGTCATATATCTAAACAAACAAAAAAGGCGGCTGCTTGAACCGCCTTTCTCCTGTCCCAAAAATTACGGCATCGGTTTGCGCGGAATTTTTTCGTCCATCATCGCCGTTTGATAAATGAAGGCAGCCATAACGGTTGCCGCCTGTTTCATATCATCGGCCTGGATACGGTCATAATTATCCTGATTTGAATGGTGAGTACGGGTGTCGTATTCGATCTCGTCCTGGATAAATTGGAAACCCGGCAACCCAATTCGGTCAAATGATTGGTGGTCGGTTCCGCCGGTGTTGGAAATTGTGATCGTTTTTGCGCCAAGATCTGCAAACGGCATCAACCATTCTTTAAAAATCGGCCCAACTCCTGCGTTTCCTTGCAGATACACGCCGCGAATTTTACCCGTGCCGTTATCTAAATTGTAATAGGCGGAAAGTTTGTCGTAATTGGCGGTTTTGACCAAAGTCGGCGGAGGTGCATTTGGGTCGCGTGGACCAAATTGATTACCCGCCCCCTGCATCTCGCCAAATTGTTGTTTGACGTATTCGCGCGAACCGTTTAAGCCTTGTTCTTCGCCTGACCATAACGCTACCCGAATGGTGCGGCGCGGTTTTAGTCCGGAAGCGATCAAAATGCGGACAGCTTCCATCGCGACCGAGCATCCGGCAGCGTTGTCGGTGGCGCCGGTGCTGGCATGCCACGAATCGAGGTGACCGCCGATCATCACGATCTGGTCTTTCAAATCCGTGCCGGGAATTTCGGCGGTGGTGTTGTAACCCATCAGATCTTCGTCGTGATATTGAGCCTGAATATCCACCGACATTTTTGGTTTGACGCCTTGTTTCATCATTCGCATCAGACGATTGTAATCTTCGGTCGCCATCGTCATTTGCGGAATCATCCGGCTCTCGGCTTCTTTTTGGTGAGCGCGAAGCTGTGTTGCCGGAGTTCCCGGAGCGGCAGGAATCTGAGCTACGGTTGCGCCCGAGACAAATAAAGTTCCGCCGCTCCCTTCGCGACTGTTATCGATCACAACCGCGACGCCTTCATCAAGCAAAAAAGCGGCGCGTTTGCCGGCAACCTGTTGCTGCTGTTGAAAACGCTGCATTTGTTCAGGCGTTGCTTGCTGTTGAGGCGGTCGTTGACCACCCGCGGTTGGCGGGGCGGCGGCGGCCATTTTCGCTAATTCGTCATCTGTCCAACGAACTCCCATCCCGGTAAAATCTGCTTTCAACTCGCGAATATCGGAAACCATGACAATTTTACCTTTCAATTGCCCTTTGTATTTTTCAAAATCGGCGTCGGTTTTAACGTCAAAATAGACTACATCGGCCGTGATTTTGCCCTTGGTCGAAGGCGACCAGGCTTTTGGATAGGCAATAAACGGAATTGCTTGCGGATCAACAATTTCTGCCGAAAAACTTTTGAGCGACCAGCCGCGTCCCCAGGGGCCCCAGGCTTCGAGTTTGGCATTTTGCATGCCCCATTTAGACATCGTGTCCCGCGTCCATTCGTTGGCCCGTTTCATACTTGGCGAATTGGTCAGACGGCCGCCGATGACATCCGTCAGATACGAAAGATGGTTCATTACCTGTGAATTTTTACCCATCCCTTCATCTCTTATTTTGGCAATGACTTCCGGCGGTGCCGTGTAAATCTTTGTTTGCCCAAGAGCAAGACCTGGAAGTAAAAGTGCAGAAAGTAGAAAAACTACTATCAATTTGCGTTGTAGCATTGGATTCTCCTGAATTTATTTGGAATTTATTTTTATAACGTGGAGATTATACATACATTTCACTGAAATGTTTTGTAAACATTTGTAAATTAGCAAAAAACAACGTCAACGAGGAGGACAGAATTAAATTTCGGCTGGTTTTCGCTTTTGATCCGTTCGACCTATTTCGTTATCATAAAGCCGCTGCCTTTGAGAAGATAAGCACCAATGCACAATTAACAATGGACAATGAAGAAAACCCAAAAACCAAAGTTAATCAGCTATTTGCAAACTTTTTTTATTTTCAAAATGTCGTCAAACTTTTGCTGACCTGCCTAGTTTTGTTTATCTTTCATATTTTATGAGTTTCGGTGTTTTTTGATTTCTCAAAGTTGTTTTTTAGCAATTCGTGCTTTTCCTTAAAATAAGCTGCCAGAATGAGAAATCCGACGATTGTCAGTCCGACGAAAAGATTGGTTATTAAGAGACTGGTTGAGGTGAACCTTATTACGCCGCCTTTTTTATTTGACATAATATATTGCCCGGCACCATCAGGCCCGTTCGCCAAAGGAATGAGCAGGAACGGAATGAGTAAGCCGATACAACACAATCCAAAAACAAGGAACATTGCCGCCAGAATTTCATAGAGCTTTATGTTCGTTTTGGCCTGGCAAGACGGACAAAATATTGAATTTGTTTTCGGTGTTTTCTCAAATTCCGCGGGACATTTCTGACAAATTAGTTTTTCCATTTTCCCTCCCAAGCATCTGCCGCCGTATTCGATCGGTTAAGTTCGATCATCTATTACCGCGGATGGTTCTGACGCCAAATGATTTAGACATCTAAAGTTTTCCAGGTCAGAGTGTAAGCGGGCGGAACATTTTTCATCACTAACGAACTTCGAACTGCTTTTCCGTAGCGTTTGTTTAATTTTTCGCGGAATTTGCGAGCTGGCGGCAGATGATAGCCGTGGGCGTATTGAAAAGTGCGAAAGAGACATTTTTTTTGCATTAATTTGTCAACTTCTTCTAAAATCCCTTCGCAAATTTCCGGCGGTAACACCACAAACGGCAATCCGGAAATAATGTAACTGACTTTGCCAAAATTTCGCTCAGCGATTATTTTTTCCGCCTCACAGGCATCTCCGCAGACAAAATCCAAATTTGAAAACTCGGCTTCCAAACGATTGACGAAATCATCTTCGATTTCAATGCCGAGATAGAGACTGCGGTCGGGAATCAGGTCCTGCAAAAATTTGGTGATTGCGCCCGTCCCGCACCCGATTTCTAAAACTTTGTTATTTTCATCTGCGATAACGTCTTCGATCATTTTACGGGCGAGGTCGGGCGAACTCGGCGATATTGCCCCGACTTTTAGCGGATTCCGGAAAAATCCTTGGAGAAACTGAAGATGTTCGTTCATAAACCTGAGATTAACACCAAACGATAAATAACCTAAGCACGAATGCGAAATTAAAAATGAAAAATTAAAAAGGAAAAATGAGGAAAAAACCCAAAACCAGCTTTAGGGAAGGAATCTGTTTTGTATCGAGCAATTTGGGTTAAACACTAATAGCGGCTACCGGGTCACACGATAAATCAAAAGTGCCGTCCGTTTGATCTGCCGCGGCAGGGTGTCCAGATCTGTAAATTCGCCTTTGGCGTGAGATTTTCCGCCGGTTGCGCCGAGTCCGTCTAAACCCGGAATCAGATTTGCAATATACGAAATGTCGCCGGCACCGCGTTCGCCCGGGTCTTGCGGCTCGATTTTGCCAAAGCCTAAATCTTGTGAAACCCGGTCGAGTTGTTTCAAAAGCGCGTAATTTTCATCGCGCGGCGACATCGCCGGAATGCCGTCAAAAAATTCGATTTTGGCCGAAGTCCCCGGCAAACTCCTCGAAACTATTTCGCGCATTTTAGCCCGCACGGACTCTTTTTGCTCTTCGGAGATAAAGCGCAGATCCCCGCGCACAACGGCTTTGGCCGGAACAACATTGGTTTTCCCGGTCGCCGAAATCTTCTGTTCACCAACGTCAACCTCGGTTCCACCCGAAATCAGCGAAGGGTTAAAAGTCAAATATTTTTCGCCTTTCAAGGCGCTGTAAAATTCGTTCAAAATACGCGAAGTTTCGAAGATTGCACCATTGCCCATCGCTTCTTTGAAAATTTGCGAAGAATGTCCGGTTTGGGCGGTGACTTCCAGAACCCAGCTACTCGCTCCTCGCCGGGCGACGGTTGCAATGTTACTCCCGCCGTTTTCAAAACTGAGAGCCAAATCGCTCCGTTTGGCGGCCGTCACCATCTCGCCGCGACTGATTGATTCAGGTTCGCCCGAATCTTCTTCATCACCGGTCAACAGGACGATAATTTGCGTGTCCTTTAATGCACCGCTCTCGTTCAAAGCCTTGAGCGCGTAGAACAGAACGACATTTCCGGCTTTCATATCAACTGAGCCGGTTCCAAATCCTCGGGATCCTTCGATTCGGAATTTTTCGCCGCTTAAAACCGTATCCAGGTGCCCGAGCAATAAGAGTCGTTTGCCCTTTTTGCCCTTTCGCTCCGCCAAAAAATGCCCGGCTCGTTTCATCTCAGCCGGCATTTCGAGCCATTTGGTTGCAAAACCGATTGACTTAAATTCGGTTTCAAAGACCGTTCCAACTTCCCGCACGCCTTTGATATTTTCAGTCGGACTTTCGATATTGACCGTTTTTTCGAGCATCGCAACGGCGCCTGCCGAATTTTTATCAATATAGTCAATGATTTTTTGCTCTTCGGCAGTAAGTTTTTGGGCACAGGTAAACGTCGCGGTCAAGCAAATGACCGACAGCATGATAATAAGTTTTTTCATAATTTCTAAGCGGCAAAAGCGTGTAAGTCACCCGGCTTCCGGAGCATTTTATTGACTTCGTCCAAGTGTAATTCTTCTAATACGATCATTTCTCTGGCATATTCTTCGAGCAGAACCGATTTGCCTTCGGTCGCTTTCAAGAGTTCGTAATAAGCGGCCAAAGTGGTGCTTTCCTGTTCCAGGCTTTCACGCAGAATATCGCCGATATCATGTTGTTCGGTTTCGAGCAGGGCACCGATCTTTAAAGAAGGATGTCCTCCCATTTGCGTGACGAGTTCGCCGGCTTTTTGTGCATGGTCGAGACTTTCGACCGCATTTCCTTTGAGCCAGGAAACGATCGGAATCCGGTTGTAACCATAAACCATCAGCGCGTAATGGGTGTAGCGCACTACTCCCGCCAATTCGAGTTCCATTATTTTGTTCAAAATCTCAATCGCTTGTTCTTTTTCTTGTTCGTTCATCATAAAAACCTTCCCTCCAAGTAAATAACTTTAATATTTCATTATTCGGCATTTCGATGAGCTCTTCAAACACAAAATCGAGTTTTTCCAGTAACCTGCCTGATTTGTCATTGTCCCGGGTGGTGATGGCTAAAACTTTTTTGAATCCCAAAACTTTTTGGCCGTAATCCATAACGGCTCGAGCCGACTCAACGGCGTAGCCTTTTCCTTCAAATTGCGGCAAAAAAGCAAAGCCGATGTCGGCGTCTTCAAAATTATCCCGTTTGACAAAGCCGCAAATACCAATCGAAGTTGGGAGTTCGAAGTTCGGAGTTCGGAGTTCAACCAGATAAAGCCCGTAACCGTTATCCGCATAACTTTTACGATAACGGGTTTCGATAAAATTTTCGGCTTCCTCAACGGTTCGGACATGTCTGTCGCCGATATATCTGATAAAAGACGGCTGATTGAGCAACTCGAGCATAAACCCGGCATCACTTTCGATGACTTCGCGGAGACTCAAGCGTTCGGTTTCAAGAATTTTCACAACCATAATTTAAGGCAAATCAAGTTAATTGACAATTGCTTTCCTCGATTTTCCGGTTTCTATTGCGGAAAATTTCCCAATCAGGTGAGTGTTTTCAAACAATCCGGAAATTGAAATATTGAGAAGGTTGCCAATAAATATTAACCCTAGTGTTTACAATATTTTAACTAAACTATCAAAACTGTTGCAATGGTCAAATAGTTGCATTAAGCAAGATTGGTGAAAGGTTGAATTCTTTGAGAGGCAGGTTTTGAAATATGTTGAAATCAAGTTTAATTTTTTTGATCCTGATTTGCTTGAATCCGGGCGTCAACAATGTTTTAGCCCAAACCTCCAAGGCGCAACTATTGGAAGCCGAAAAACTGCTGTCCGATCTCGGCTATTGGCTTTTGAAAGCCGATGGGGTCGCGGATGCTTCAACCCGACATGCTCTGGTCGCCTTTCAAAAAGTAGAAAGACGAAAACGAACCGGCGTTTTGACGGCAAATGAACTTAAAGCTTTACGTTCCGCCTCTCGCCCGACTCCGAAATTTACCGGTCAACCCCATCTCGAAGTTGATATTACCCGGCAGGTTCTTTTTCTGGTCAATGAAACCGGACTGGTGACGCATATTTTACCGGTTTCGTCGGGAAATGATGAGAGGTATCAACAGAACGGAAAATGGGATGTGGCTCACACACCGCGCGGGACTTTTGAGATTACACGCCAAATCAGAGGCGTCCGAAAAGCTCCGCTCGGTAATCTTTACAACCCAAATTACTTTTACAAAGGTGTTGCCATTCACGGCAGTAACTCGATTCCGACCTCTCCCGCCAGTCACGGTTGCGTCCGGATTCCGCGTTTCGCCGATAACTCTTTTATCGAAATGGTTTGGATCGGGATGAAAGTCTATGTTTTTGACTAATTGAGTAGCAACCTCTTTATTTTTCGAATCATCCGAGCAAATATGTTAAACCGTAAAACTTATTTTCTGATCGTGTGCGGCGGGTTGTTTTCTGTCGTTCTGGCGGGTTTGGCGGTGTCCCAAAGTGGATTTACCGTCATCAATGAAAGCGCCGCAAACAGGAAATCTGCGATTGATGTCAAAACCGCGATTGAACAAAATTCCCAACTCAAAAATAATCTGAAATGGGTTTTCGGCCAAAAACCGCAAACGGGTTGGTATCTTTATGTTGCTCTGATTCAAAAGCTGATCGGAACAGAGTCTAAACCTGAATCGGAAGAATTTGCGTTGGCTCTCGCCGCCTGGCAACAAAGGTCAAACCTCGAAACCGATGGAATTCTGAACGTTGAGACGCTTTATAAAATGATTGAAGTCTGGCAATCGCGCCGGCTTAATCGGAGTGATTATCCGTCGGAAAACGAACTTTTGACGGCGCCCATTGCCGATTTTTTTGATCCGACCCGCAATGTGGAATTGCTCAAAGTCAAACGCGAGGCTTATTCGGCTTACAAACGGATGGTGGCCGCGGCGCTGGCGGATAAATCCTTAAAACTTGGCGGCGAGGAAAAATACTTAAAGATAATTTCGGCATTTCGCTCGCGGGAGTATCAGGAAAAACTTCGTCAAAAATCGCCGGGTTCGGGGCGGGCGGGGTTAGCTCTGAATAGTCCGCATTTTACCGGATGCGCGTTGGATATTTATGTGGGCGGTGAACCGGTCACCACCAGAAACGAAAATCGCGCCCTCCAGATTGAAACCCCGGTTTATCAATGGCTGGTCAAAAACGCTGAAAAATTCGGCTTCTACCCTTACTATTACGAACCCTGGCATTGGGAATATGCTCCCCAAAAAAAATAACTAAATTTCAGATTGGCTGATTTTCTGTTCAACTCAAAAGTTGTGTCAGGTTAATTTCAAAATTCGCCCGGCGAATGCTTCCTCGAGCATCCTTCGGTTATGGTTGATTTGCGCGTCGGGCATCAGTTCGGTGGCTTGGTCGGATAGATCATCACTGGTATTTTGAAAGAGACTGCCGAGCAGTGATTTATTGATTTCAGCCACAATTTTCGGTAAAAGTTCAGGATTTGTTTGGTGACCGCTGTCGGCATCAATTTCTGAGAGAATCGCGCCCGGTAAAACCTTGCGCCAACGGAAAGCCTGCTGATTGCCGCTATTCAATCTTAACTGCCCAATAAATCCCGCTTTGTCCATAATCTGCCCGTCACTGAGCAGATAAGGACTAAATTCAAACGCCAACTCTCTTTTCAGCCAGGCTTTGGCAAAGCGGTAAGTGCGGTCAACGGTGGCGGGTGAAACCTGCAAAATTTCGGCGATTTCCTCGCGGCTCATTCCGCCGAAATAGCGGTATTTGATGACGGTGGCGGCCGATTCGTCGAGTTCCCTTAGTTTTGACAGAGAGCGGTCAACGGCGATGACTTCATCACTCGTTTCGATCCGGCAAATCTCGCTTGGCTTGAGATCTGAGAGTGAAATTTTGAACGCCTTGCTCCGCTTGCGGTCCTGCCGTTTTGGGCGACGCCCGGGGCATCCGCCCCGGGGGATATTACGTAAAACTCCTGCATTCTCGCCGAAGGCTT
>JANOEF010000061.1:0-4395 GCA_031413075.1 Acidobacteriota bacterium
TTATTTTTACAGATTCGTAGAAATTTTCATGCTTTTGGCTTTTTTCTGTGTATTCTGCGTTTTTCTGCGGGCAATTTGGGTTTTAATTTCTTAAATTTTTATCTCCAACTGTTGCTATTAAATTGCAAACAGGTTCTATAAGTTATTTTTTACATATTCCTTAGTCAACCATTCAGTTTTGGTAAACTCTTTGTAAGCTTAGCTTTTTCCTTTTGGCTTTACAAGACGAAGTTTCCAGGTGATTTTGGTGTGCAGTTCCGGCAAGTTTTTTGTTCCCGCCAGAACATCCCGGTTTGACGGACTGGTCTTGCCGGTTGCCTCGAAACTCGTTGCCTGCAGTTTTCCGTCCGGCAAACTCTGAGCGTCGTTGGTTGGCGGAGGATTTTCAGAACCGCAACCGGTTGCACTTCGACTTGTTTCAATCTTGCCGAAGATTAAGCCGCCAGGTGCGTTCACACTGATACTGTAGGTGCCGTCATCATCAACCGAGATAAAAACCGGCATCGTGTCCGTCCCTTGTCCCAACTGGGACACGGTTTCGGAATATTCCTCGCTGAATCCTTTGTAGTAAGGATTTCTGCCGGGTTCACGGCACAGCAATTCGCCTGAAGTGCTGGATTTTTTGGAAAATATGGTTATTGTGCGTTGCCGAACGCGTGCCGTAGTTGAATTTACATCTTTTGAAGACGGAGGCAAAAGTGTTGCCTTGATTGTATTCTCCAGTTTCGAACTTTGGGTCAATACTCGTTTGGTATTTCTCGAGGATGCCCGCATTGCTCCTTTGTCATTTATCTGTTTTGTTTCATTGAAAGAATAAATATATTCGATTGTCCCAGTCCAATGCGGTTTGCAGTTGTCAGCCAGATACGGGCCAAGCTGACGCATCAATTTGTCCGCGATCTGTTTGCCGTCGGTACCGGTTTCACGGGCCACAGTTTTTGCGGTTTGAGTGTCCATCACAAAGACCGTATAAACGGTTGAGCCATTTGGTCCGGGCGTTGCGGAAACGCTCATCACATAGCCCGAACCCATCTTGTTTCCAATATTTTTCAAACTTTCAGCCGAATCTCCGCCTTCGAGCAGTTCGCGTTCACGCTCGTCTTGTATCGCGTCCCGAAGATCCTGATCGTCCATTGTCTCAACGCAAGGTTTTCCTTTTTCCAGCGCCGACTCGATCTCATTTCTGAGATTCTGGGTTGCATTTTCTCCACCGTCATTTTTGCTGGTTGTATCGTGGATGACGATAGATGAGCGGGTAGTCTGTGAAATTGCCTCATTTGACAGAGGCGCAATAACAAGAAGCATCGTGATAAATAGTATGCCGGATAAGATTCTCATTGCTTGACCCTCCTTTTGCGGGTGTTAAAACCAGCGAATCTATTTGAATTAAATTATCTGAGTTTTCTTTTTTTTGTTCAGTGATGCAAGTCACTTTAGCAGGTCAGCAAAGTTTTTTACGGTATCTTGAAAATCAAGAAAAGCTGGCAAATAATTGAGCAATAGTGATTTTTGAGGTTTCTTCATGGTCTATTGTCTATGGTTAATTTTGCATTGGTGCGGAGCGGGAGCAAATACCATCTCAAAATCTCCATCCAAAAATGCCACGCATTATGGATGGAGACTTACCTTAAGACCGTTAGAATCTATCCAAATTCATGACTTTATTCCAAGCCGCAATAAAATCTTTTACAAATTTCTCTTTGGAATCGTCACCAGCATATACTTCTGATATGGCACGCAATTCGGAATTCGAACCAAAGATAAGGTCGGCCCGAGTAGCGGTCCATTTTACATCACCGGTTGTCCGATTTCTTCCTTCAAAAACGTCGCCGGTTTCGTTAGTTGCTGTCCAGGTTGTTCCCAGGTCTAATAAATTAACAAAGAAATCATTGGTGAGTGTTTCAGCATTTTTTGAAAACACACCCCACTGAGAACCATTAAAGTTTGCATTCAAAACTCTCATCCCTCCAACTAAAACAGTCATTTCCGGTGCGGTTAAAGTTAATAGTTGAGCTTTGTCCACCAACATTTCTTCGGTAACAGAAACACACGTAGCGTTTTTATAATTTCTAAACCCATCTGCTTTTGGCTCCAATACTGCGAATGATGCTATATCCGTTTGTGCTAAAGTTGCATCACCTCTGCCTTGGGTAAATGGAACAGAAACATTGTATCCTGCATCTTGTGCTGCTTTTTCAATGGCCGCACATCCGCCTAACACAATTAAGTCTGCCAAAGAAACATTTTTGTCGAACTCTTTTTGTATTTTTTCATAAGTAGTCAATACTGTTTTTAACTGCGGAGGATTATTTACCTCCCAATTGTTTTGCGGTGCTAATCGAAGACGCGCACCATTAGCTCCGCCACGTTTATCAGAGCCTCTAAATGTGGAAGCCGAAGCCCAAGCCGTAGAAACTAATTGGGCAACTGAAAGTCCGCTGGATAAAATGTTACTTTTTAAGGTGGCGATATCGCTTTCGTTTAACTCACTTTTTACAACCGGGATCGGGTCTTGCCAGATCAAAACTTCTTTCGGAACTTCAGGACCTAAATAACGAGCGATCGGCCCCATATCACGGTGGGTGAGCTTAAACCAGGCTCTGGCAAAGGCATCTGCAAATGCCTCAAAATCATTTAAGAATTTTCTCGAAATCTCTTCATATACCGGATCCATTTTCAAAGCCATATCAGCTGTTGTCATCACAGGCGCATGAAATTTGTTAGAATCATGGGCATCTACTACGGTTGTTGCCGCACTTTCATTGGTTGGTGTCCATTGATGTGCGCCAGCCGGGCTCTTCGTTAATTTCCAATCGTATTTGAATAATGTTTCAAAATAACCGTTATCCCAGGTGGTCGGATTGGGTTTCCAAGCACCTTCTATTCCACTGGTAATGGTGTCGCTACCTTTACCGGTTCCAAAACTATTTTTCCAACCCAAACCCATCTCTTCGATATTGGCTCCTTCGGGTTCACGACCGACATGGCTTGCACTTGCTGCTCCATGTGATTTACCAAAAGTATGTCCACCAGCTACTAAGGCAACTGTTTCTTCATCGTTCATAGCCATCCGGGCAAAAGTTTCTCTAATATCTTTTCCAGAGGCTATTGGATCTGGATTACCGTTTGGCCCTTCAGGGTTTACATAAATTAATCCCATCTGCACTGCCGCTAAAGGATCGTCTAGTTCTCGATCGCCTTGGTAGCGTGTGTCGCCCAGCCATTCTGTTTCATTACCCCAGTTAATATCTTGTTGGGGTTCCCAAATATCTTCGCGGCCACCGGCAAATCCAAAAGTTTTGAAACCCATAGATTCTAAGGCACAGTTACCGGCTAAAATCATTAAATCTGCCCAAGAAATTTTGTTCCCATATTTTTGTTTAAGGGGCCAAAGTAAAAGCCGGGCTTTGTCTAAATTGCCGTTATCAGGCCAACTATTTACCGGAGCAAAACGTTGACTACCTGTTCCTGCCCCACCACGACCATCTGAAATACGATACGTGCCCGCGCTATGCCAGGCCATCCGTATAAACAATGGCCCATAATGTCCATAATCGGCGGGCCACCAATCTTGCGAAGCAGTCATTAAATCAAAAATGTCCTTCTTAATTGCTTTCAAATCTAATTTTTTAATCTCTTCGGCATAATTAAACTCTTTGTCCATTGGATCTGACAAGGCAGAATGCTGGCGAAGAATGCCTACATTTAATCTGTTTGGCCACCAATCTTTGTTAGAAGTTCCGGCGCCTGCGGTTTGTTTCATTTGCCCGTTATGAAACGGACACTTGCTGATTTCTGAATTACTCATATTTATTTTAATTTAATTTGATTATTGAATTTACCCGTTATTTGAAGCTTGATGTCTTGGATTTCAAAGTTTCTTATTTTTTTCTTTTCAAAATACTCATTAATGAGCGTGTTTAGTTCGTCGTCTTGATAATCTTCGATGCTATCGGTTTCTGTACAATACAAATGATGATGATCGGATAAAACACCGTCATAACGCATGATGTCTTTTTCTGTTTTTACTTTTTTTAAGAGTCGGTTTTCAACTAAAGAATCTAAGACTTTATAAACAGTGCCGACAGAAATATTTGGATGATTTGCTTTAATGTATTCAATTACATTTTCAGCCGTTGGGTGATTGTTTAACCTCACCACCGCCTCATATATAGCGATCCGCTGCGGGGTTACTTTCAGTCCTTTTTCTTTTAATTTTTCTCTGAAAAAATTATCCATTTCTAATACTATATGGGGCGCAATTCCCATTTGTCCCCTCTTAATTGGCGGAAGAGGGTAAAAGATGTTTAGAATTGGTAATGAAAAAAAAACTAACCCTAAACAAACAATTTACCCCCATCACCAATTTACTACAAAACCTTGAAATTGACGAAG
>JANOEF010000062.1:0-2445 GCA_031413075.1 Acidobacteriota bacterium
CAAAGATCGTTATATGGAATCTTGGAGACGCTCTTCAATACAACGGACAATATGACGAAGCGATCAGGCAATATCAAAAAATAATCGAGTTGTTTTCCGATCAACGTCTTAATAACGACATAGGAGATACTTACGCCATACAAGGAAAATATCAGCAAGCTGTTGAAGCATATTTGACTGGTTATCGGTTCGATGAAGAGATCAATCCCGAAGAGATTCAAAAGTTGAGGGCATCTTATGACCAGGGCGGCTGGGACAGTTTTGGACGCGCGAAGCAGGAAATTGACCTAAGCAGGCTGCAAGCCAGGCAGGCAAAAGACCCTCATAGATACATAAGACCATATTACATTGCCAGAGCCTACAGTTGGGGAAAGGACAAAGATAAAGTCATTGAATACTTGAACAAGGCATATGAAGACCGTTCGGCGGACATTCTGAGGCAAAGCGTTGAATTTCCCTTCGCCTTTGTCCGGGATGACCCGAGATATAAGGAATTGGTTAGGAAAGTCGGAATTCCCGAATAGACAACTTTTCTAAATAAGTTCTGATTCTGATAAACTTTACAGAGTCTGTTTGAAAAATATAAATTAGAGATTATTTGAAATAAGAAATTTGTCCGCGAATCATTGGTTCAACTTGACTCAAGTTTATTTCAATTAATGTCTTTTGAAACGTTCCACCGAATCTACTCGCTTGGTTGGAGTTACTTCCGGGACTTTTCAAGTCATTTTGGAAAAATTTTTAGCTGCAAAAGAGATAAAATATATGTAGCTTGAGTTTATTGAGAGGAGATTTTTATGCGTAAATTGTTGATACTGTTATTAATTACCCTGATGAATTGTCTTTCTCTATTCGCCCAGGACGAGAAGGATCATTATGTTGGCGTTAAGGGCGGGGTGAGTATTCCCCAACTCAGCAGCAGCCAGGATAATGAACTGAGCCGCGATTACAAATCCCGCGTGGCGGCAAATTTTGGCGGTTTTGTGGAGATCGGCTTGACGAATAAGTTCTCTTTTCAGGCTGAAGTAAGTTATGCCGGACAGGGCGGAAAACGGATCGGAGTTCAACCGATTTCACAACCGCCGCCGAATTTACCGCCGCTTCCAACCGGATTATATTATTACGGGAATTTTAACAATGTCGCCAAGCTAACCTATTTGGAAATTCCGGCCATGCTCAAATATAAATTCAGCGAAAAAGGAAGACCGAGGGTTTACCTGAATGGTGGAATTTATTATGGCGTGCTTTTGAATGCCAAACAGGTAACCAGCGGCAGCAGCAGCATTTATCTTGACCGTGACGGAAAAGTTCCGCTTCTTTTACCGCCGGCCGGAACCCCTTTACCGCCGATTCCTTTCGAGGCTGAAACGGATATTAAAAACGATCTTAATCGCCATAATGTTGGTCTGACCGGCGGCGGCGGACTGGAAATTCCGCACGGAAAAAATTATTTTTTGCTTGATGCGCGGGTTTCCTACGGCTTGCTCAGTATTCAAAAAGATACAGTCAGAAACGGCAACAGCAAAACGGGTAATTTGGTGATCTCGTTCGGTTATGCGTTCGGACTCAAATAATTTTATTAACAACAGGGATCATGGGTTTATTAGACAAATTTTTTGACACCCCTTTTTACCAAAAGGGCGAACCGCGTCCGGCGGACGAAATAGAAAAACTGGACGAGGAAATCATTATTTCGCTTGATACCCGTCGCCCCAAACGGCTCCCGCCCGGTCAATCGCGAACTAAAAAATTTCCGGTGCTTGACGCTTTCGGCGCGCCAAAAATTGATTTAGAAAATTGGCGTTTTTCAGTTTCGGGATTGGTCGAAAATGAAACATTGTGGAATCTGGACGAATTTCGCGCGCTCGAATCGGTCACAGTCTATGCTGATTTTCATTGTGTGACGCGCTGGTCGCGGCTCGATAACATTTGGACCGGAGTTGCCGCGCGCAAATTGGCTGAAATTGTCGGCGTCAAACCCGAAGCGAAATTTGTCATTGCCGAGGCTTATGATGAAAGTATGTTTGGCGAAAGCTGGACGACCAATCTGCCGATCGAATATTTTTTGAACGAAGATTCATTGATCGCCTTTGCGCACGATGGTCAACCCATAACACCTGAACACGGCGGACCGGTGCGTCTGATTATCCCGCAGCTTTACGCCTGGAAATCGGCTAAATGGCTAAAAAGCCTAAAGTTTGCAGCACAGGACGAGGCCGGCTATTGGGAACGCGGCGGGTATCATCCGCGCGGTGTGCCGTGGAACGGAACCGACGGAGAAAGATTTCGGTGAGGCAGACTGAAACGTAATTTGCAACTAAGCACCAATGCACAATTAACAATGGACAATGGACACTGAAGAAAACCCAAAAACCCAAGTTAATCAACTATTTGCAAACTTTTCTTGATTTTTCAAAAGGTCGTCAAACTTTTGCTGACCTGCTT
>JANOEF010000063.1:0-1561 GCA_031413075.1 Acidobacteriota bacterium
GAGTCCGGCTCGCAAATTTTGGATGCTTTTAATCACCGATTGTTTAAACTGCGCGTTTTGATCTAAAATTTCCCGCTTGACCTTACCCGCTTTTGCTTCCTTGTCAATATCCTCGATGCCTTTGGCAACGCCGCCCAAAATGTAAATAAATTTCGAGACGTTTTTTATCTGAATCGAAACCTTTTCCGCCCCGCCTTTTATTTCCGTTGCGTTGACGGTTGGAATAGTTGTGGTTTTCTTGGTCGTAGTTTTTTTCTTTTGGGCGTTTGCCGTCAAAGCAAAAGTTGCCAAACACAAGATAATCGCTAAAAACTTTATGGTTGAATTCAATTTTTTATTCATCTTTCCTCTTTGTTTGCTAGAAATGCTACACTTACATCTAACTCGAAAAATTCCCTTGTGTAAAGATGCCAAAAAGAGTATTAGAAGTTTGCCGTCTTGGTTTGATTGATTATGAAGCGGCGTTAAAGATTCAAAAAGTGACCGAAAGCGCAGTAATTGCCGGTGAAAAATGCGATACGCTTTTTCTGCTTGAACATCCGCACACTTATACAATTGGACGACGCGCCAAAGAAAACGGAGTTTTAGCCACCGCCGAAACTTTAAAAATGCTCGGCGCAACTGTTTTTGAAACAAATCGCGGCGGAAAAGTGACTTACCACGGACTCGGACAAATTGTCGGCTATCCGATTATCAATTTGAGTTTATTTAAAGAAGACGTGCATCTTTACGTTCGCAATTTGGAAGAGGTTTTGATTCGCTCAATGGCTGATTGCTTGATTGAATCGTTTAGAATCAAAGGTTTAACCGGAGTTCATACCAAAGATGGAAAGGTCGCGGCAATCGGAGTTCATCTCAAGCGTTGGGTCACGACTCACGGTTTTGCGCTAAATGTAAATACGGATTTGCGATATTTTGATTGGATTATCGCTTGCGAAGGTGAACCCGTGACTTCGATGGAAAAACTTTTAGGACGCGAACTCGAATTTCAAGAAGTTGAAGAAAAAATTATTAAACATTTTGCCGAAGTTTTTGAGTACGAAGAAGTCTTTGAAGTTTCAAACTTGCAAGCGAAAGCTATTTGAGCCATTATTTCTAAATATTTTACTGATTGGATTTTTGATCTTGGAACTTTGATCTTTGAGTCGTTTTGCAAAGTGAATAATCAAAGGTCAAATACCCCATCAAATTTTTTAGGAGAATTTTATAATGAGACGCGATACAACTTCGTGGTTTAGCGGTAATTTGGGAATGGAAATGCCACTCGTGGCGTATGGACACGCGGGCTATCCGCTTTTGATGTTTCCGACTGCCGCCGCAGATTATTTGGAATACGAACGCTTTTATTTGGTTGATGCCATCAAATATTTTATCGAAAACGGCTTGATTCGGGCGTATTCAATCAATTCGGTCAATAAATACAGTTTGCTCAATCGGGAATCGCACCCTGGTTGGAAAGTTGAAATGCTTTCGCGCTATGACCGTTATATTATGGAAGAGGTTTTGCCTCTGATTCGTAACGAATGCGGAGAAGATGCCAAGCCGTTGACAACCGGCGCAA